>CAZYEM010000029.1:0-3832 GCA_964646395.1 uncultured Bacteroides sp. | reverse complement strand
GTACATTTCAGAACTTCAGAATTAGGCGAAGGTTGCAAAACAGCCTTACCAATATATGGAATTTTTATGGAGAATTTATTGAAGGATCCTAAATATGCTACAGAATATAAAAAGAAATTTGGTAAGCCAAAAATTAAAATTTCTAAAAATTACAGTTGTCATACCTATTTCCATAAAAAAGATACAACAATAAGTGAAGTTCCGGAAGATGTTTCAATAGAATAATCATAAAAAAATCAAAGTGTTGTAAAACACAACACTTTGATTAAAAAAAACACAAAAAAATCTATTAAACAAAAAAACGATCTTTAGCTATATTGAAGTATTTATATCAAAATTTTCGAGATATTCAGTAACACGTTTAATAAACAAACCTCCCATTCCTCCATCTACAACTCTATGGTCATAGGATAATGAAAGAATCATAATATGGCGGATTCCAATAGTATCACCTGATGGAGTTTCTATTACAACCGGTTTCTTTTTAATAGCGCCAACTGCCAAAATAGCAACTTGAGGCTGATTAATTATAGGAGTTCCCGTAATTGAACCAAAAGAACCTAAATTAGTAATGGTGAATGTGCCATCTTGAATATCGTCAGGACTTAACTTATTAATTCTTGAACGATTGGCTAAATCATTTACATTTTTTGTAATCCCTAATAAGTTTTTCTGATCAGCATTTTTAATAACCGGAACTATCAGATTTCCATTAGGTAAAGCGGTTGCCATTCCGATGTTAATATTTTTTCTTAAGATTACTTTATTCCCATCTACCGAAGCGTTTACTCCAGGGTAATCTTTAATTGCTTTTGCAGCAGCTTCAATAAAAATAGGTGTAAATGTTATCTTTTCACCTTCCCGTTTTTCAAAACTATTTTTAATCCGATTTCTCCATAAAACAATATTCGTCATGTCAACTTCAATAAATGATGTAACATGAGGTGAAACCTGTTTGGACATTACCATGTGGTCAGCAATCATCTTACGCATTCTATCCATTTCCACTATCTGATCTCCAACAGAAGAAAGTACTTTAGGCTGTTCTATTTTAGGCTGAACCGGAATTTCCTTTTTAGGAACTTCAACAACAATATCTTTAATAGCCGATCGGTTTTTAAGATAATTCATTAAATCATCTTTGGTTAGCCTACCTTCTTTACCACTTCCTGCAATTTTATCAAGTTCCGAAACCGAAATATTTTCCTGTTTGGCAATGTTTTTTACTAAAGGTGAATAAAATCGATCGGAAGAACTACTGATAATATTTACTTGCTCATTTGACAAATCATGCGTTTTAACAGCACTATTTTTAACTTCTTCAGTTGGAATATCATTTGCGGCTGATTCATCAACAACTGTTCCTTCAATTTCAATTTGAGCGATAATAGCTCCAACTGCTACCACATCACCTTCATTATAAAATCTTTTAACCAATGTTCCTTCTACTGGCGAAGGAATTTCAGAATCAACCTTATCAGTAGCAATCTCAACAATTGCATCGTCTTCAGCAACATTGTCACCTTCATTTTTCATCCAACGGGTAATTGTTGCTTCTATAATACTTTCGCCCAACTTGGGCATAATAATATCAAATTTTGCCATTTTTCAATGTTTTCAATGTTTTTCTATTAAACATAAATTAGAGAAAAAAGTTTAAATCAGATTACATGGTATTTAAATGTTTTTGCACGCATCATTGTTTTTTTAATAAAGATATATTATTACAGTTGTTCAAAATCTTCCTCAAATAATATATTTTAAATTAAAACCAATTTAAATTAAAAATCGAAACATAATACTAAATAAACATTTCACATCGTTAAGAATTCTAAACCAATAACAAAAAACCAAACCAATGAAAACAAACAGATTTTTTTTATTATCAGTGATTATTATTTCCTTATTAGGATGTGGAGCTCCAAACCGGGAGGAAAAACTTGAATCAGCAGCTTATAATGACACAACTGCAGCTAGTTATATTTCATCTTCGGCTGCTGTAGAAACTAACAAAGATTCAAACCGAAAATTTATCAGAACCGCAGAATTAAAATTTAAAGTAAAAAATGTTATCAAAGCTACCTATACTATCGAAGATATTACGATTCAACAAGGTGGTTTTGTAACTTTTACCAGCTTAAACAGTCAGGTCGATAATGTTGTAAATACACCAATTAGTGAAGATTCTATTCTTGAAACTACTTACTTCTCTATAATTAATACGATAACTATAAGAGTACCAAACACAAAATTAGATACTACCTTAAAACTAATATCCCAGCATATCGATTTTTTGGATTACAGAATTATTAAAGCTGAAGATGTTGCCTTACAATTACTTTCGAATAACTTAACACAAAAACGAACTGCAAAGAGCGAAAAAAGAATAAGCAATGCAATTGATAACAGAGGTAAAAAGCTAAAGGAAACCACTACAGCTGAAGAACTCTTATTAAATAAACAGGAACAAGCAGATAATGCAAAAATTTCAAATTTATCGCTGAATGATCAGGTAAATTTCAGCACCATTAGCTTATATTTATATCAAAGACAAACAATTAAACGGGAATTAATTGAAAATAACAGCAATATTGAAGCATACGAACCCGGATTTGGAAAAAAAATGCTTGAAGCATTAAAAAAAGGATGGAATATTTTAGAAACATTCGTTTTGTTTTTATGCAGCATGTGGGGTTTGTTACTATTTGGGGTTATAGCCTATTTGCTTTATAAGAAATATAAATCGGAACTCAGAAAATATATTTCTTCTAAAAAATAATATTGCTTTTGTTTATATTCTAACGTCTGGAATTTAGTATTTCAGACGTTATTTTTTTATAAATTAATTTCAGCATAATTATTCCAATAAAAAGGATTCCTATTTAAGCTCAATATTCATAAATAACAGTAATTATATTAATTAACTTAACTTCAGGATAAACATAAAACAGCTCAACAATCGATTTTATACTCCAACTATTATAAATTTTTGTTAAAAACACTTTTTTATCTACCTAAACCGATTTAGCGTATTTTTTTTTGTATATTTGTAGTCTGAAATCTAACAACTTTCAAATAAAAACAGTATAAAATCTTATACATATTTATATTATTAGTTGTCTTAATTTCATTTATTTAAAATATGTTGAATTTCTTTTAAGAAATTATATGCTAGTAAAATTCATTCTTTTAATAATTTAATTAATTCATTTTTATGAAAAATTTTTACATTCGATTTAGTTTAGTTTTTCTGATTATTTCATTATTGCTTTCCAATAATTTAAAATCACAAACAAATCAGTATTTAAGTTTTGATGGCACCAATGATTGGGTAAGTACGCCAAATGCCTCAGCATTAGTGGTAAATGCTACAGCAATGTCAATGACCGGATGGTTTTATGATAATAATCTGAATTACGGTCAGGGGATGATGGGTTTCAGAACAGGAACCGAATCATTTTATCTTATTTCATTGAATAACGGACAAATTGAAGCACGTTTCATTAATTCTGCAAATGTAACTTCACAGCCTCCTATTCCAAACAATACAATTATTCCAAATGTATGGCAACATTATGCTTTTGTATATACAGGCACTCAAACCAAATTTTACCTTAATGGTGTTTTGGTTGGAAGTGCAAATGCATCAGGTAGCCTAACTTTAGCAACTACCCCATTTGCAATTGGAAAAAGCCCATTGGGTTCTTTTAATTTTTATTACAATGGAAATATTGACGAAGTATCCTTATGGAAAAAAGCATTAACTCAAGCTGAAATTCAGGATATAATGCAAAACGAAATTAATACAGCCAATAATCCTACCGATTTATTA
>CAZYEM010000028.1:238-24184 GCA_964646395.1 uncultured Bacteroides sp. | reverse complement strand
GTTTCTAAACCAAAAACAATTTAAATCTTAAAAATGAATCAAATAGAAAAACGAGTAATAGAATTTATAGCTGAACATCATATTTTTACATTGGCAACGTCCAAAAATAATTTGCCTTATGCTTGCACTTGTTTTTATACATATTTGCCTGAAGAAAATCTTTTTGTGTTTACTTCTGATAAAACTACAAAACATATAGTTGATATTGAGCAACAATCAATGGTTGCAGGAGCAATAGCTCTTGAAACGAGTATTATTGGAAAGATAAGGGGAATACAGTTCACCGGAACGATTAGGGAACTGGAAGGTAAAGAATTATCTATTGCCTATAAAGCCTATATTAAGCAGTTTCCGATAGCTATGCTTGCCAAAACAACCTTGTGGGGCATAGTTCCGAACTTTATAAAAATGACTGATAACCGACTTGGATTTGGGAAAAAAATAATCTGGCAAAATTAATTTTATCAAAACCTGGTTTCGAAATTATTTATTAACAGTTAAACTATACTGATTATCTGTTTAATAACTGGTTTATACTTGTGCTTTGTTAATTACTCTTTTTGCAGAATAGATTAATCTATCTTAAATTTACCATCTCATTTTGGGTTTGTTATTCATTTGAATTTCAATTATAATATTTTTTTTTTACAATAATAATTTTTTATTATGGGCAATACTCTTTTTTCTAATTTGGAAACCAACACTCTGGGAGATAAGAAAGAAAATATATATTCTGAAATTATAGAAAAAAGGAAGACACCTGATATATTTATGAGTGATAACTACTCTAATTTTAATAAAATACCAATGACGGATAATACAAAGAACGAAAAAGTGTATCAGAAATATTCTCATGAACAAGTAATGATGGAGGCGACCAAATATTTTAATGGAGATACTTTGGCAGCCAATGTTTGGATGAATAAATATGCACTTAAAGACAGTGATGGTAATATATACGAACTTACTCCGGATGATATGCATCATAGGATTGCAAGTGAGATTGCCAGGGTAGAAAATAAATATCCGAATCCGATGTTGGAAGATGAAATTTATGAACTTGTAAAAAATTTTAAATATATAATACCTCAAGGAAGTCCTATGGCAGGTATTGGAAATAATTTTCAGGTTGCCTCTTTATCCAACTGCTTTGTTATTGGAAATAATGGAATATCAGATTCTTATGGTGGAATCATGAAAATTGATCAGGAACAGGTTCAGTTAATGAAGCGTAGGGGAGGAGTTGGACACGATTTATCCCATATTCGACCAGCCGGAAGTCCTGTTAAGAATAGTGCTTTAACATCTACTGGTATTGTTCCTTTTATGGAAAGGTATTCTAACTCTACACGCGAAGTGGCACAGGATGGAAGAAGAGGAGCATTGATGTTAAGCATATCTATTAAACATCCTGATTCCGAAAGATTTATTGATGCAAAATTAGAAGAAGGTAAAGTAACCGGAGCTAATGTTTCTGTAAAAATAGATGATGAATTTATGTCAGCTGTTGTCGGAAATAAAATGTATCGTCAGCAATATCCTATAGATTCAGATAATCCAACAGTTGTTAGAGAAATAGACGCCCGCCTGTTATGGAATAAAATAATTCATAATGCATGGCAGTCAGCTGAACCTGGTATTTTATTTTGGGATACTATCAAAAATGAATCAATTCCAGATTGTTATGCTGATTTAGGTTTTAAAACGGTTTCTACAAATCCATGTGGTGAAATTCCATTATGTCCTTATGATAGTTGCAGATTGTTGGCAATTAATCTTTACAGTTATGTTGACAATCCTTTTACCGCTGAGGCAAGTTTTAATTCAGAATTGTTTGTAAAACATGCCCGTATGGCTCAACGAATGATGGATGACATCATTGATCTTGAATTGGAAAAAATCGAAAGAATATTAGAAAAAATCGAAACTGACCCTGAAGACGAAGAAGTTAAAAGAGTTGAAAAGAATCTGTGGCTAAATATAAAAATGAAAGCGATGGAAGGCCGACGTACCGGTTTTGGTATAACAGCCGAAGGTGATATGTTAGCTGCATTAGGCTGTAAATATGGAACTGATAATGCAACTGATTTTTCAGTTGAAGTTCATAAGATGCTTGCTACAGAAGCTTATCGATCTTCAGTAATCATGGCTAAAGAAAGAGGAGGATTCCCATTATATGATGTTGAAAGAGAGAAAAATAATCCTTTCATTTTACGTTTAAAAGAAGCTGCACCAGATGTTTATCAGGATATGGTAAAATTTGGCAGACGAAATATCGCTTTGCTTACGATAGCACCAACTGGGAGTGTAAGTATTTGTACACAAACAACATCCGGTATCGAACCTGTTTTTATGATTTCATACAAACGTCGCAGGAAAGTAAATCCAAATGATAAAAATGTTAAAGTTTCTTTTGTTGATGAAATTGGTGATGCTTGGGAAGAATATAATGTATTTCATCCTAAATTTTTAAAATGGCTCAAGATAAATAACTATGATGTTGATGAAGTAAAATTATTCAACGAAGCTCAATTAGATGCTGTAGTTAGTAAATCTCCTTATTATCAGGCTACGTCTAATGATATTGACTGGGTTAGTAAGGTGAAGATGCAGGGTGCTGTTCAAAAATGGGTTGATCATTCAATAAGTGTAACTGTAAATGTTCCAAAGGATACTACAGAGGATTTGGTAAGCAAAATTTATCAAACAGCTTGGGAAACCGGTTGCAAAGGTATTACGATTTATAGAGATGGTTCTCGTGCAGGTGTATTGATTTCACATTCCGATTCCAAAGAAGATGTATGGGAATTCAAAGAAACAAAAGCTCCTGTTCGTCCAAAGAAATTAGAAGCAGAAGTTGTTCGTTTTCAAAACGATTACGAAAAATGGGTAGCTGTTGTTGGTGTCCTTGATAATAGACCTTATGAGGTTTTTACAGGAAAGGCTGAAGGTTTTTATTTGCCGGCATGGGTTACCAAAGGTGTAATCATTCGTAATAAGGTTGGTAGTGAAAAAGCACGTTACGATTTCCAGTTTGAAGATAAAGAAGGTTATAAGGTAACAATGGAAGGTTTATCGAGATCATTCAATAAAGAGTATTGGAATTATGCCAAATTAATTTCAGGAATTTTGCGTCATGGTATGCCTTTACATTCAGCTGTGGAGTTGATTGCAAATCTGAATTTGGAAATAGATTCAATTAATACATGGAAAAATGGTGTTGTTAGAGCACTGAAAAAGTATATTCCTGATGGTACCGAAGCTGCTGAAGCATCATGTCCTGAATGTGGTGCAAAAGGCGGATTGATATATAAGGAAGGCTGCCTTACCTGCAAGCATTGTGGATATTCCAAATGCGGTTAAAATTAAAATCAATATGATTTTGTAATCAATTTTCAATTAGTATTAAGAACCACTTTATTATTAAAGTGGTTTTTTTTGATTTAGTGATAGGATGAATAAATAATTCAATCATTTTTTTATCTTGTATTGTATTAATTCATAATGAAAAGGAGTAGGAATTATTTATTTTAGATTTTTTTATGTTATGAATAAGAGTTATAAAATACTGTTATATTCAAAAAAAAAGAGTTGCTTTTATACAACTCTTTTTTTTAATCATTTGATTTGAATGATTATATAAAAATTGATTTAGGTTAAAAGTTCCTTCACAATTGCAGCAATAATTTTGTTCTCAGCTTTACCTGTTAATTGTTTACCAGCTAATCCCATCACTTTACCCATATCTCTTATTCCAACTGCTCCAGTTTCAGCTATTATATCAGAAATTATTTTTTTAATATCATCTTCACTCAATTGCTCTGGCAAATATTTTTCAATAATAGAAACCTGATATATTTCAACTTCATATAAATCGTTTCTGTTTTGAGATTTATAAATCTCAGCTGCATCCTTCCTTTGTTTCACCAATTTTTGCAAAGTCAGTAATTCCACTTCTTCCGGAATTTCTGAAGTTGCTGTATCTTTTCCGGTTTTTATCAGTAATAAGGCTGCTTTAATGGCTCTTAATGCTTCTAATTTCTCTTTGTCTTTAGATAGCATTGCATTTTTAATGTCATTATTTATTGTTATTTCCAAGCTCATAGTTAATCAACATTATCGTGTAAAAATGAATTATTTGATTTAATTTCTACTTTTTTATCTCCGTTATCAGATAAAGTATATCTTGATATTTCTGATTCTGAAGATGGTGTAACATCAGACAGTGGAATATTTCTACGAAGATATGCAGGTTGATTTTCTATTTCTGATAATCCTTCAGGTGTTCGTATTTTCATACTTAAATCACGTAATCGGGATTTACGTTCCTGAAGCTTTTTATTAATCTCATCATCAGTAATTTCTGATTCAGTGAAAATCAACTCATTTTGATTTACCTCATTTTTAGTTGCATCTGATTGTTTAATGATTAAATAGGGTTCACTTTCATTGGAATCTTCATTACGTGAAACTTGCGGTTCTTGTATTTGAGTTGATGTATATGGTTTATTTTCAACACTTAAACTGATATTCTCTAATATAATTGGTTTGTCAACTAATGTAATATCATTTAAAGTATCATTTTTAGATGTTTGAACAACAGCATTATTAAAAGTTGGTTTGATTTCTTCTTTTTCTTCAAGATTAGTTACCTTTTTTATTGGAGCTTTTGTATAGTCAAAACTCATTTCCCTACTTTTATCAAAACCCGTTGCAACTAATGTTATAGAAAGATTATCGCCTAAAGAATCATCCTGACCTGCTCCCCAAATAATATCAACATCTATTCCCGCTTCATTTACAATATAATCAGTAATTTCTGCAATTTCATCCATTGTTACTTCAGATGTACCAGAGGCAAAATACAATAAAATATTCTGAGCACCTTTAATATTATTATCATTTAAAAGCGGAGAATTTATAGCCATTTCAATAGCTTTATATGCTCTGTTTTCACCTTCTGCCATACCAGAACCCATTAATGCAACGCCACTCTTTTTCATAACCGTATTTACATCTCTGAAATCAATATTTACAAATGCTTTAACGGTTATTATTTCAGCTATTCCTTTTGCTGCAGTAGCTAATATATTATCAGCTTTTTCAAAAGCCTTACCTAAAGGTAAATCTCCAAATTCCCTGAGTTTATCATTATTTATTACTAAAATAGCATCAACATGTTTTCGTAATTCTTTTATTCCTTCTTCTGCCTGAAGCTTTCTTTTTCTTCCTTCAAATGAAAACGGTAAAGTTACAATTGCAACAGTAAGTATTTTATTTTCCTGATCGTCGGACAATTCAATTTCTTTTGCAATTGAGGCAATTACAGGAGCAGCTCCAGTACCTGTTCCTCCGCCCATACCTGCAGTTATAAAAAGCATTTGTGTGCTTTTTTCTAAAATCGCCCTAATTTCATCAGATTTTTCTTCGGCAGCTCTTTGAGCGACAGATGGAATGTTTCCTGCACCCAATCCTCTCCCAAGTTGTATTTTTGTTGGGATTGGACTTGCATCCAATGCTTGGGCATCCGTATTGCAGATAATAAAATCCACACCATTTATGCCTTGATTATACATAAAATTAACGGCGTTACTTCCACCTCCGCCTACTCCAATAACCTTAATTATTGACGACTGATTTTTTGGCAAATCAACTTTTAACATGCTCATTTTATTTGAATTATAAAAAAGTAGTTTCTTTATTATTAAGCTAAATATAAATATTATTTTAAAAAAATATTATTTTAAAAAAGATATTTTTTAGCCACGATAAATTTATAGCTTTTATTTAATGATTTAATCACTATTATTAATTTTTATTTAACAAAATATTGTTAATTACTTTACCTCTTCATCAAAGAAACTCTTGAACTTATCAAGAAAACTTCCGTTTGAAGGTTTTTTAACTTTTTTGTTAGATTTTGATTCAATTATTTCTTTGGAATTTTCCTTTTCGCTTCTTTCCAATCCTTTAATAACCAATCCTATACCAGTTGAATAAATAGGATGAGCCATCTCTTCCGATGAATTACTAGATAAATGTTCGTTAGGATAACCGATACGTGTATCCATTCCTGTCATAAATTCTGTTAGCTGAGAAATATGCTTAAGCATAGCACCACCACCGGTTATAACAATTCCTGCAATTAATTTCTTTTCATAACCTGAACTTTTAATCTCATACATAACATGTTCCAGAATTTCTTCCATCCGAGCCTGAATAATATTAGCAAGATTTTTCAACGAAATTTCTTTTGGTTGTCGTCCTCGCAAACCAGGAA
This sequence comes from uncultured Bacteroides sp., assembly GCA_964646395.1. GTDB lineage: Bacteria > Bacteroidota > Bacteroidia > Bacteroidales > JACABE01 > JACABE01. The sequence continues at coordinate 17,904 of CAZYEM010000028.1, read as the reverse complement.
TTGCAACAATTTCTTCGTCCTTATTTTCACTGGCCAAAGCAGATCCAAATTTTGTTTTTAGAGCTTCAGCCTGACTTTTTATAATTGTACATCCTTCTTTTACATCTTCAGTAATTATATTTCCACCAAGCGGAATTACAGCTGTATGCCTGATAATACCATCCTGAAAAATAGCAATATCACTGGTTCCGCCACCAATGTCAACCAATGCAACTCCGGCTTCTTTCTCTCTTTCATCCAAAACAGCTTCAGCAGAAGCTAAGGGTTCAAGAATCAAATCTTTTACTTCAAGATTTGCTTTTTTTACGCTTCTAACAATATTTTTAATTGCAGAAATCTGTCCTGTGATAATATGAAAATTTGCTTCCAGACAAACTCCAGACATTCCAATTGGCTGTTTTATACCAGGCTCATTATCAATAATAAATTCCTGAGGAATAATGTCAATAATTTCTTCACCAGGTTTCATTACCAATTTATGCATATTTTCAATTAATGAATCCAAATCTCTCTGAGAAATTTCTTCTTCAATTGAATTTCGTAAAATATTACCTCGTTGTTGAATACTTTTAATATGCTGACCAGCAATTCCAACATATACTTCTGCTATTGAGACATTTGACTTTGATTCAGCCTCTTTTACTGCTGCTCGAATTGATTCAGCTGTTTTTTCAATATTGATTACAGAACCTCGCATTACACCTATTGAATCCGCTTTCCCTGAACCTAATACCTCTATTTTTCCATGAATGTCTTTACGACCAACAATAACAGCTATTTTGGTTGTACCAATATCCAATCCTACAATTATTTCACTCTGGCTCATATTACAAATTTTTATTTTTCTTACTTACTATCAATTGAAATACTTTTATCAATATTTCTTTTTGTACACACTATTTGATCTTTATATTTCAAATTTATGATACTATATTTTTCCCATCCTACTTTATTAAATCCTTCTTTATACAAAATCATCAATTTATTAAACTTATCTTCCAGATATTCAGCAGTTCCAAAAATTATTATTTGATCGCCTAATTTAGGAAATAATTCGATTTCTTTGCTCTCATTAACAAAAATTTCTTCAATTTGTGCTTTAAAAAAATCATTTTTATTCAAATATTCTGCAATTTTAAAAACACTATAAAGAACAGTATCCATTTGGAGATTCAATGTATCATTTCTCTGATTTTGATTTTCACTTGTGAATGGGGCATATACTGCTGATATATTGCCATTTGCAATTACAACGTTTGCTGGAAAACCAATTTTTACCGGTATTTTCACTCCTTTATCGTCAAGATAAAAATGTTGATTTTGCTTATTAACTATTCTAACAATTGGTTTTCTTTGAATAATATCTATTTTAATATCACCATCCATATTTACAAATACTTCTGCATTATAAATATACGGATTTTCTTTTAAAATATTCTCGATTAAATTCTCATTAATTTCAGCTATTTTTTTACCAATTATTGAGTCATTTTTATTAATTAGATATTTAGTAATTTCATCTTCAGTAAAGAATGGTTCTGCATTATTGTATTCAATATTAATTTTTAAAGATTTACAAATACGATTCTGATGAAAAATTCCAGCAAATATTAATCCTGCAATTAAACCAATTGTCAAAATTACCCATATTATTATTTTTATATATTTTTTCATTTATTTATATATTTTTTCTATAGGTTCTACCAATTGATCTATATCCCCAGCACCAAGCGTTAAAAGAATTTCAGGTGATTTATTTCTGAGAAATTGCAATATTTCTGATTTTTGTATAAGATATTTTTCAGTTAAATTAATTTTATCAAGCAACATTTGAGATGATACTCCTTGAATAGGTAATTCGCGAGCAGGATAAATATCTAATAAAACAACAGTATCGAGTAATTCTAGACTTTTAGCAAAATCATCAGCAAAATCTCTTGTCCTTGAATACAAATGAGGCTGAAAAATTCCGGTAATTTTCTTGTTTCTATATAAATCACGAACCGAAGAAATGCAAGCTTTTAATTCTTCGGGATGATGAGCATAATCATCAATATAAATCAGATTTTCATTATTAATTCTGATGTCAAACCTACGGTTAACCCCATGAAAACTCTTCATAGCCTTTTTTATTTCATCTTCTTTTACTCCTGTTAAATGAGCAATTGCAATAGCAACTATCGAATTTTCAATATTATGCAAGCCCGGATAACCCAATTTTATATTTTCAATTTTTCCAAAAGGATGAATAAAAGTAAATATATAATAGCCATCTTCTATACGAATGTTTTGTGCGTAAAAATCTGATTTTTCATTTAATGAATATGTATAATATTCCAGATCAGCTGGAATTGATAATTCCAACCCTTTTTTTATAATTAATTTTCCGCCTTTTTGAATTTGGGAAATATAATCTTCAAATGATTTGATAAGCTGGGTTTTATCACCATAAATGTCCAAATGATCAGCATCAATGGAACTAATGGAAGCGATATATGGAGATAATTGTAAAAAGGACCTGTCAAATTCATCAGCTTCTATAACAACATATTCGCTTTTTTGAGATAGTAAAAGATTCGAATTATAATTCTTTGAAATTCCACCCAAAAAGGCATTACAATCTATAGATGATTGCTTTAACAAATGTGCAACCATAGTTGAAATTGTAGTTTTTCCATGAGTGCCAGCAACACCAATAGCTTTGGAATTTTTTGCAATTATGCCTAAAACCTCAGATCTTTTTAAAAGATTATATTTATTATTTTGAAAATGGAAAAGTTCAAGATGGTTGGATGGAATGGCGGGTGTATAAACCACAAAATCAATATTATCCGGTATTAAATTAATGTTTTCATCAAAATGGATTTTCATCCCTTCCGATATTAATTGAGTAGTTAGTAGAGTTGAAGTTTTATCATAGCCATAAATAGCTACATTCATAGATTTGAAATAACGGGCTAATGCGCTCATCCCAATTCCTCCAATTCCCAAAAAATAAACCGTTTTAATACTTGAAAATTCCATATATTTTAAATTTCTGTATTATCATAAATTTCTAAAACATCACACATGGTATGAGTTATTCCTTTCAATCCGATAACTGTTAGTGTCATAAGGACTGTATCTTTAATTTCATCTCTGGTTGCCCCGGCTTTTTTTGCCATGGGAACGTGATGTTTTACAGCTATATAATCACCTGTAACTATTTTCATACCAATGTATAATAATTGTTTGGTTTTTGAATCCAATCCCTGGGTTTTTACCAACGAAATTATTAATTGATTAAAAGCAGAAGCTACTTCAGGAGCTTCTTTTTCAAATATCAAAAGCGGATTCTTTTCCATATCTATTTATTTATTAATGAAATTACAATATCAGCAATTGTATCAGCAGCATCGGGATAAGCCAATTTTTTTATATTTTCAGATAATCTTTGTTGTTGTTGATCATCTTTCAATAATTGAAATAATTTGTCTTTTAATATCGTTTTTGCATCCATATCTTTTACTAAAATTGCAGCCTTATTATTAACTAAAGCCATTGCATTTTTTGTTTGATGATCTTCAGCAACATTAGGAGAAGGAACAAGAATTATTGGTTTTCCTACAATACAAAGTTCAGAAATTGCAATTGCTCCAGCTCTTGAAATAATAATATCAGCAGAAGTATAAGCATAATCCATTTCTGAAATAAATTCAAAAACCTTAGTGTTTTTATATTTATTAGTAACAACTTCATTTTTAGCTAATTCATAAAAAAATTTGCCGGTTTGCCAAATCAATTGATAATTATTACTTTCAATAGATGGCAATATTAATTTTATGCTTTCATTAATAGTTCTTGCACCTAAACTTCCTCCAATAACTAATATAGTTTTTTTATTTGCATCAAGTTCAAAATGATTGATGGCATCTTGTTTTTCTATAGTATTATTTACAATATTTTGACGAACAGGATTACCTGTAACAACAATTTTAGAGGCTGGAAAATATTTTTCCATGTCTTTATAAGCTACACAAATCTTATTTACTTTTGATGCTAATATTTTATTTGTTATACCTGGATATGAATTCTGTTCCTGAATTAATGTAGGAATATGCTTAGTAGTTGCAGCTCTAAGGGTTGGTCCACTGGCATAACCACCTACACCTATTACAGCATCTGGTTTAAAATCAGCAATAATTTTTCTGGCTATAAATAAACTTGAAATTACTTTTAATGGAAACAGGAAATTTTTAACAGTAATTCTTCTCTGTAATCCGCTAATCCACAATCCTTTAATGTTATAACCAGCAGCTGGAATTTTTTCCATTTCCATACGACCTTTAGCTCCAATAAATAATATGTCGATATCTTTAACCTTAGATTTCAACGCATTAGCTATTGCAATTGCTGGGAATATATGTCCTCCAGTTCCACCACCGCTGATTATTACTTTCATTTATATTGTATTATGTATTCATATTTTACAAATTAACTAATTATTGCTTCCGAATTTGGTTGATTTTCAGAACTAGAAACAACTTCCTTTTTTTCTGTCATTTGCTCTTCAATTTCAACCTCAGCGCTCACACTCAGCATAATACCTATTGCAATACTTGTAAACCAAATTGAAGTTCCGCCCATACTCACTAAAGGTAATGGCTGACCTGTAACTGGTAAAATTCCAACCGCAACAGACATATTAATTATGGCTTGCAAAACCAAAATAAGGCAAACACCAATAGTAAGAAAAGCACCAAAAGTACCCGGACTTCTTGAAGCTATTCGCATTCCCCGATAGAGCAAAATAAGGTAGAGCAGCAATATAAAAACTCCTCCTATAATTCCATATTCTTCCACAATTATTGCATAAATAAAATCAGAATAGGGATGTGGAAGAAAATTTCTTTGTGTGCTGTTACCAGGAAATTTCCCGAAAATTTCTCCACTTGCAATAGCAATTTTTGCCTGATCAGACTGATAATTTGATTCACTATCCTTATTGCTAAAACTTTCTATTCTGCTTTTCCAAGTACCAAAACGACCAATTTCGGGAAAATTAAAGATAAGCATTAAAAAAAGAGCTGAAGCAACAATCATAACTCCGAATAAACCTAAAAGATGTAAAATATTTATTCTTCCGATAAACATTAAAATAACACAAGTAACAAATAAGATTGCCGAAGTTGAAAAATTTGCTGGAAAAATTAATAGACAAACAATTGAAATTGTTGCTATTATTGGCAGAAAAGAGTTTTTAAAATCATTAATCTGATCTTGTTTTTTTGAAAGCATTCTTGCAACAAACATTATTAACGCAATTTTTGCTAAATCTGAAGTCTGAAAAGTGAGATTTACAATAGGTAAAGTCAACCAACGACTTGCCTCATTAAGGCTTGTTCCGGTAAAAAGTGTAAATAGCAGCAAAGGAATTGCAATAATAATACCAATTTGAGAAATTCTTGAATAATAGGTGTATTTAACCATGTGAGCTAAATACATAAGAAAAAACCCAAAGACCAAAATACCAAAATGTTTGAAGAAATAATATTCAGTATTACCGCTCTGATATTTATAAGCTAATGTTCCAGTAGAACTATAAACAGATAATAATGAGAATATGGAGAGTATAACAACAACTACCCAAATAACTTTATCACCCCTTATATTATTTACAATACTTTTCATTGTTTTGTATTACTATCTAATTTACAAATCATTAACTGCAAGACGAAACTGTTTCCCTCTGTCTTCATAATTTTCAAACAAATCAAAACTTGCACAGGTTGGTGACAATAAAACTATATCACCTGAATTTGCTGCATAATATGCACTTTCTACTGCATCTTTAGCTGTTTGTGTTTCAATTATTTTGGGGACAATATCAGAAAATTCCTGAATTATTTTTGAATTATCAAGACCTAAACATATTATTGCTTTTACTTTTGATTTTGCCAATTGTCGCAAACTTTTGTAATCATTTCCTTTATCCTGTCCACCAACAATCCATACTACAGGTTTTGTCATACATTCCAAAGCATACCATGTTGAATTCACATTAGTTGCCTTCGAGTCATTAATGAACTCTATTCCGTGCACTTTTGCTACAAACTCAAGTCTATCCTCTACTCCCTGGAAATCTGACATACTTTCTTTAATAATGTCTTTTCTTATTTCCATAATTCGTGATGAAATCCCTGCAGCCATTGAGTTGTAGATGTTGTGTCTTCCCTGTAATGCCAATGCTTCTAAATCCATGGTATATATATTTGATTTTATGTCGTAAATAATTTTTTTATTTTCTAAATAAGCACCTTCACATGCTATTTTTGTTAAAGTTGAAAAGCAATATTTTTTTGATTTAATGTTGTAATTTTCAATATATTTATTGGTTACATCATCATCAGCACAATAAATAAATGAATCGTTCTCAGTTTGATTTCTGATTATCCTAAATTTGGAACTGATATAGTTTTCAAAATTGAAATCATATCTATCCAAATGATCTGGGGTTATGTTTGTAAGTATTGCAATATCAGCCTTAAAGTCATACATTCTGTCAAGCTGAAAACTGCTGATTTCAATAACATAGCAATCGAATTGATTTTCAGCAACTTGCCATGCAAAGCTTTTGCCAATATTACCAGCTAATCCTACATTTAAACCCGCTTTTTTTAAAATATGATAAATTAATGAAGTCGTTGTTGTTTTTCCATTACTTCCTGTAATACCTATTTTTAATGCTTTTGTATATCTTGAAGCAAATTCCAGTTCATCAATAACAGGTATTTTTTTAAAATCAAGATCTTTAATTATAGAAGCATTATCAGGAATCCCCGGACTTTTTATCACTTCATCTGCTTTTAAAATTATTGATTTTGAATGCTTTCCTTCTTCAAAATCAATTTGATTATCTATAAGAATTTTTTTATATTTTTCTTTTATTATTCCAAAATCTGAAACAAAAACATTGTATCCCTGCTTTTTAGCAAGTATTGATGCACCTGTTCCACTTTCGCCTGCACCGAGTATAACAATGTTTTTATTTTTCATATTATCTTAATTTTAAAGTTACTACAGTAAATACAGCTAACATGATTCCAACTATTACAAACCTAACCACTATTTTAGGCTCTGGATATCCAAGTTTTTGAAAATGATGATGTAAAGGTGACATCTTAAATATTCTTCTTCCTTCTCCATATTTTCTTTTTGTATATTTAAAATAGCTTACCTGCATTACTACTGACAAATTTTCAACAAGGAAAATCCCACATAAAATTGGAATTAGCAACTCTTTGCGTATTAGAATTGCAAGAACTGCAATAATTCCTCCAATTGCCAAGCTACCAGTATCACCCATAAAAACCTGAGCTGGATATGTATTATACCAAAGGAAACCAACTGTAGCTCCAACAAAAGCACTCACAAAAATTGTAAGTTCACCAATATTTGGTATATACATTATGTTTAGATAATTAGCAAATATTATATTACCCGAAACCCAGGCTAAAATTCCTAATGTTGCCCCAATAATTGCGGAAGTACTTGTTGCTAATCCATCAATACCATCAGTTAAATTAGCTCCATTTGAAACAGCCGTAATTATAAGAATTACAATTGGTATAAAAATTAACCAAGCCCATTTTCTGAAATTTTCTCCTGTCCATGATATTAATAAAGAATAATCCAGTTCATTATTTTTCACAAAAGGAATAGTTGTTTTTGTTGATTTTATTGATTCTTTATTAAAAACTTCTTTTGCTCTTTCGTAATTTACTTCATTTAAAATATTATGAGATTTTACAAATTGACTTTCCTGAACCTTTTCCCTAATCACAATGCCATCATGGAAATACATTGTAAATCCAACTATTAAACCTAAAGTTATTTGTCCCAATACTTTAAATTTGCCAGCTAATCCTTTTTTGTCTTTTTTAAATACTTTAATATAATCATCAAGAAATCCAATAACTCCCAGCCATATCGTAGTTACAATCATTAAGATAACATAAATATTGTTGAGTTTTGAGAATAATAAGGTAGGAACTAATATTGAACCCAATATAATCAGTCCTCCCATAGTTGGTGTTCCTTGTTTTTCTTTCTGACCTTCTAAACCTAAATCTCTTACTGTTTCCCCAACTTGTTTTTTATTTAAAAATGAAATTAAACTTTTGCCAAATAGCAGAGAGATTGTTAATGATGTTATTACAGCTAATGCTGCTCTAAACGAAATGTATTGAAATAATCCTGCCCCAGGAAAATCAATAGCTTTATCTAAATAATCAAATAAATAGTACAACATATCAATTATTTATATTAAATATTGTTTTAAAATTTCTTTATCATCAAAATGATATTTTACCCCTTTTATTTCCTGATATTTTTCATGCCCTTTTCCTGCAACTAAAATAATATCTCCTGATTTAGCTATAGTACAAGCTGTTTTGATGGCTTCATTTCTATTTACTATTGTTAAAACCTTGCGTTTGAGTGTAATGTCAACACCCGATTCCATTTGTTTTAATATATCTTCAGGATCTTCATCTCGTGGATTGTCAGATGTTAGTATTGTTAAATCACTAAATTCGGCTGCTATTTTTGCCATTACAGGTCGTTTTTGAGCATCTCTGTTACCGCCTGCTCCGACAACAGTAATTAACTGTTCATTTTTTGTTCTGATAGCCTGAATCGTACTTAATACATTAGTTAGTGCATCTGGAGTATGAGCATAATCAACTATAGCTGTTATATTTTCGTGTGATCTCATATATTCAAAACGTCCTTCTGCGGTATTGATATTACTAATCTCTCTTAGAACTTCTATTTTGTCTTCACCCAATATTTTAGCAGTTGCATAAACTGCCAGAATATTATAAGCGTTAAATTTACCTACAAGTCTGGTAGAAATATCTATTCCATCAATATTCAACATTAATCCATTAAGTTCATTTTCGATAATCTTGCACTTGAAATCTGCTACCGATTGTAGTCCATAAGTGTAATGCATTGCCTTAGTGTTCTGAATCATTACATTTCCATTTTTATCATCATTATTGATTAATGCAAAAGAAGTTGAAGGCAAATTATCGAAGAATAGTTTTTTAGCTTTTATATATTCAGCAAAAGTTTTGTGAAAATCTAAATGATCATGAGTAATATTACTAAAAATAGCACCTTCAAATTTCAAACCTGCAATCCTGTTTTGTACTATTGAATGAGAACTAACTTCCATAAAACAATAACTACATCCAGCATCAACCATTTGATTCAGGAGCATATTCAATTGTAAGGAATCAGGTGTTGTATGTGTAGATGATATTTCAATGTCATGAATTTTGTTACTTATTGTTGAAATCAAACCTACTTTATATCCCAATACTTTAAAAAGATTATAAAGTAGTGTAACAGTAGTAGTTTTGCCATTTGTACCTGTTATGCCAATTAATTTCAACTTTTCGGAAGGATTTTCATAAAAATCTGATGAAATAATACCCAAAGCTAAACTGCTATTATTTAGCTTGATATAAGTAATATTTTTTAATAGCTCTGAAGGAAGCTTTTCACATACTATTGCAATAGCTCCTTTTTCAATGGATTGTGCAATGAACTGATGACCATCGGACTGAGTGCCTGAAGTTGCAATAAATAAACTCTTCTGTTCAATTTTTCGTGAATCAAAAGCAATAGAATTTATATTAATATGAATATTCCCAAAAACCTCATATTCCCCAATATTTTTCAATATTTCTATTAAACTCTTCATTTTAATTGTTTTTAGAATTATTTTGTTTTTTTAAATCACTTTTCTTTTCACTTTTCTTTTCATCTTTCTTTTGCTCTTTTTTTGTATCTTTTTTTGTATCCTTTTTAGTATTTGAATCTGTTTTTTTCTTCTTATTTTCTGTTGATTTTTTTTCTGTACTTTTTTTATTTTTACTTATTTCTGGCTTCTTTTTATCGATTTTTAATTTTTTTTCTTCATCCTTTTTAATAGCTGTTTTTTCCCCAACTTTACCAGATTTCTCCTTTATGTTTGTTTCATTTATTGAATCTTTTAATATTTCTTTAGTGGAAACAATACCATTAAAATCAATACCTTTACTGGCAAGATACAATGTAATTGATTGACCTTTTTGAATTGGCGTTCCTTGATTAACGGATTGACTAACAACCTTCCCTTTTCCAACGATATTAACTTTCAATCCATTTTTTTCTGCTAAGTAAGCAGCATCTTTAATCCCCATACCCTGAAAAAATGGAACAATTTTCTCTTTATAATTTTTAGACCGATAAGCATTTAACGAATCTTTTTTAACTGAAACAAGATAATCACCATCTTGATTATCAGTAAGAAATGGAAGATTTAACTGTGAGTAAATTGTAAATAAATCCTGTTGATTACCAGCTGATACAAAGGGGATGTTTATTTTACTATATATAATTTTCTTTTCCTGATGTATATTAAGTTCAGTTGCATAAACTTTGTCAGCAATTTCCTTAAATACCGGAGCTGCTATTGCACCTCCATAATACTGTCCTTTTTTAGGATTACTAATAATTACGATACAGGAATACTTTGGTTTGTCAGCTGGAAAATAACCTACAAATGAAGCCCTGTAAACTTTACTATCTTTATTTTTACCATAGTTAATTTTTGCAGTACCTGTTTTTCCTGCAATTTTATATACTGTATTTTGCAAATGTTTAGCAGTTCCATGTTCAATTACACCTATTAAAATTGATTGTACTTTTCTTAATGTACTTTCCGAACAAATCGATTTATTTAGTATAACAGCTTTCTTTTTATCAATTAATTTTCCTGTTTGCAAAATTTCTTTTACAAACAAAGGTTTAACCATAACTCCATTGTTAGCCACTGCGTTGTAGAGTGTAAGTGTTTGCAATGGAGTAAGTTGTAGCTCATAACCAATAGACATCCATGGAAGAGATAACTTTGACCAATTTTTATCTTTTGTATTTTTAATATAAGGATTTCCCTCCCCTTTAATATCAATACCCAAAGGCTTATTCAGATTCATATCATACAAATAATCAATAAATTTTTGAGGATTTTGATTAAATGTTCTATAAACTATTTGAGAAATACCTACATTTGAAGAAACTTCAAAAGCTTTTGTTAAACTTATTCTACCATAGCCTTCAGGATGAGAATCTTCCATTTCCTTGTTGGCATAAGTACATACTCCAGTATTAACCAGTTCGTTTGTATCAAATTTACCATCTTCCAAAACTGCTATTAATGAAGCTAATTTAAATGTTGATCCTGGTTCAGCAGTTTCACTTATTGCATAATTCAAATCTTCACCATAAGTACCGTCTTTATGTCGCTTTAAGTTAGTAATTGCTTTAATGTAACCAGTATTGACTTCCATCAAAATTGCACAGCCATGATCCGCATCATTGGAGTCTAAAGTTTTCATCAATGCACTTTGAGCAACATCCTGAATATTAATGTCAATTGCAGTGATAATATCTTTTCCATTTTCCGGTTCAATTTGATTATCTCTTTCAACTGGTCGCCAGATACCATTTGCAATTTTCCGCATAAGCCTTTTTCCACTAATACCCTCCAACTCTTTACTATAAGCACCCTCCAACCCAACATAAGCATTTGAATTCAGATTCTTATATCCTATTGTTCTGCTTGCAAGCATTTTAAATGGCATTTTACGATAATCTTTTTCTTCAATAATAAAACCACCCTTGTATTTTCCTTTCTTCAATATTGGGAAAGTTCTTAACCTTTTCAGCTGAGAATAGTCAATATTTCTTCTTAGCAACAAATCACGTTTCCCTTTTTTTCTGCCTTTAAGCAGAATTTGTTTAAATTCGTCTTTACTTTTATCTTTAAATAATTGTGACAGACTATCAGACAATTCATTCAAATATAATTTGAATGTATCATTATGAATAACAGATTTATGTAAATCAATTTTTATATCAAAAATCGGGACTGATGTAGCTAATAAGTTTGAATCTGAAGAGATGATACTTCCTCTGATTGCTTCAACTGTTTCATATCTAAGTGATAAATTTTCAGCACGTTGACGCCACATATCACCATCTACAAATTGAACCAGAATAAGTCTATAAATGATATAAAGGGCAATAAAAAGCACAATTATATAAATGAGCCTAATTCTCCAAACTATGTCCTTTTTTTCATCTTTCATCTTTCTAATTATTTGATTTAATGATGAATTTCTGAGGAGGAACTGTTGATTCTTTAATTCCTAATGAATCGAGTTTTCTCGCAACTTCCGATTGTTTACTATTATACATAAAATCCGATTTGGTTGTAATATGCTCAAATCGTAACTCTTTTAATTCTCCTTTTAGTTTTGAAATTTCCCTGAAACTTTTAATTGCCCAATAATTATTTGCAATATAAATAATTCCTAAAAGAGAAATAAACAACAATAATGGTAATAACTTTAAAGCACCCTTTCTTGTTAAAAATGTACCATTTAAGATAATATCCATCAAATTTCCGGCATTACTATCTTTAGGCATTGGAATACGTATTCTGAAATTACGTTTTTCCTTCACCTTTTTAATATCAGGTATTTTAAGTGAATTCTTTCCCATACTATTGTTTTTCTGCAATTCTTAACTTAGCACTTCTTGAACGACTATTTCTGGCTATTTCTTCATCATTAGGAATTATTGGTTTTCTGCTTATTACTTTTAATGGAGAAATAATATTTCCAAAAAAATCTTTTTCAATCTCTCCTTTAAAGTTGCCAGATCGCATAAAATTTTTCACCAATCTATCTTCTAATGAATGATAAGAGATTACAACTAATCTTCCGCCTGGTTTTAAGCAATCTATTGTTTGTAATAACATCTCTTTTAATGCTTCAAGCTCCTCATTTACTTCAATTCTGATTGCTTGAAATATCATTGCAAGCATTTTATTTTCAATTTTCGGAGGAATACACTTAATTACAGCTTCTTTTAATTGTTCTGTGTTTGTTATTTCATTAGAATTGCGATAATTAACTATTGCATTTGCAATTTTCCAGGCATTAGGTAATTCTCCATATTCCTTAAAAATAACTTTTAATTCATCTATTGTGTAATTATTGACAACATCTTTTGCCGATTTCCCCTGATTTCTATTCATGCGTAAATCAAGTTCACCATTAAATCTTATCGAAAAACCTCTTTCTGCTTCATCAATCTGATGCGATGAAATACCAAGATCTGCTAAAATTCCATCAGCAGGATAAGCTCCATAAAGTTTTAAAAAATTCTTTAAATATCTGAAATTGTGATTAACCAATGTAAATCTATCGTCATCCAACACATTTAATAATGCATCATCATCTTGATCGAAAGCAATTAAGCGACCGCTTTCATCAAGATTGTTGAGAATTTCCTTTGAATGACCACCGCCACCAAAAGTAACATCTACGTAAATTCCACTTGGTATAATTGACAAGCCATCAATGCTTTCAATCAACATTACAGGATTATGATACATTTTTTTGTTTTGTTAATCGTTGTTGATATCCTCTAATCTCTCATTAGCATAGGCAACATAATCCATTGTTGAGCTGTCGTTTATCTCATTGTATTTCTCAACATCCCAAATCTCCAGAATATTTATTCGCGAAATGAGTACGATATCCTTATTGATACCACTGGCTTTCTTTAAGTCCGAAGGAATAAGAACCCTATCATTTTGATCAAGTTCTATTTTGTTTCCTTCAGCAAGTTTTCTCATGAGAATTAAATCTTTAGGATTATATGGATTAAGCTTTTTTCTTAATTTTTCAATTGTAATGTCCCATTCACTCATTGGATATAATTCCAGATAAGGACCATAAATACTACTCCTCATCACAAAACCACTGTCAATCAAAGAAATAAGTTGCTTCTTCAAAGCAGAAGGGAATTTAAACCTTCCGTTTGAATCAACTGTACAATATTCTTTTCCTATGAGTGCCAACATTTTCAATTTTTAAAATTCAGGATGTAAACTTACAACAAATATTTCATATAATCCCATTTTGTTAATAAATTTTCCATATTAATCCATAAAATCCCATTTTTGAATTTTTATACTCTCTTTTTATTAAAAGGTTTCACTATATCTGAAATTAATAATAAGCACTGATAATGAAATAGATGTGTAATGAAATTAATATTAAAAAAAATCTTTTTCAATAAAATTTAAATTTCCCATTGATTTAATAAAAATTATTATTTTTTTGAAAATTTTTGATAACTATTCATTTTTTGAAATTTATTGAAAAAAAAGGGTGGTTTTCAAAAAAAAACAATAAAAACTAAACTGTTTATTGTATTTTTGTATTTAGTATTAATATTAAATACAATTTTGAATTGAATAATCAAAATATTGAAACAAAAGAAAATTTCATTGATTTACAAAAAATTATAGGTGATAAAAATCCACGTTTATTGAAATTAATACCATCATTTTTAATGAATTATTTAAGTAGGGTAATTCATGTAAAAGAATTAAATGGTGCTATTTATAGAAATAAAAATGAAATTGGAGCAGAATTCGCAACTGCTATTTTAGAAGAATTTGGCGTTAATATTCAAACAACAGGTTTAGAAAATATTACCGAAAACGGTAGATATATTTTGGCATCCAATCATCCCCTTGGTGGTTTGGATGGATTAGCCCTGATGAGTAAAATAGGTGCAGCACGAAAAGACATACTTTTTCCTGTTAATGACATACTTATGAATCTGCCACAACTTAAACCTATATTTATTCCTATTAATAAACATGGTAAAAATACAGAAAATATTAAAATTATTGATGCTGCATTTGCATCTAACGCATTAATTCTTTTTTTCCCGGCAGGATTGGTTTCCCGAAAGCAAAAAGGAGGAATTATTAAAGATCTGGATTGGAAAAAAACATTCATCAGTAAGGCAAGGCAATACAAAAGAGATATAATTCCTGTATTTATTGACGGTAGGAATTCAGACTTTTTTTACAATTTAGCTAAATTAAGAAAACAAGTTGGATTAAAGGCAAATATTGAAATGCTATATTTAGTTGATGAAATGTATAAACAAAAGAATAAAACACTAAATATTATTTTGGGAAAACCAATTCCTTATAGTACCTTTGACAGGAATTTTACGGATCAGCAATGGGCTGAAAAAGTCAAAAATGTAGTATATAAACTTGCAATAAATAAGGATACTTCTATTATTTAATAAATAAATTTGAGAGGAAGGAAAATGGAGACAATAATTCAACCTATTGACACTAAATTAATTGAAAATGAATTAACAGAAGATAAATTTCAAAGAAAGACCAATAATGGTAATAAGGAAATATATATAGTAACTCATCACAATTCACCAAATATAATGCTGGAAATTGGAAGGTTAAGAGAATTGAGCTTTAGAGATGCTGGTGGTGGAACTGGGAAATCTATTGATGTAGATGAGTTTGACTCTTATGAAATGCCCTATCAACAGCTAATTGTGTGGAGTCCGGAAGACAAGGAGATAATAGGGGGGTATCGTTTTATAAATGGCAAGGATATTAGAATTAATTCGGATGGACAACCATATTGTGCAACAGCTGAACTTTTTCATTTTTCTCAAATTTTCAATAATGAATACTTACCATATACAATTGAACTTGGAAGATCATGGGTTCAACCCAAATATCAACCAACTTATAATATTCGTAAAGGAATTTTTTCCCTTGATAATTTATGGGATGGATTGGGTGCTATTACGCTCGACTATCCTGAAATGAAGTATTTTTTCGGGAAAATAACAATGTATCCTCGATTTAATATTACAGCACGTGATATGATACTCTTTTTTCTGAAAAAGTATTTCAACGATAATGAAAATTTGGTTTATCCTCATGAACCTCTTGCTATTATTACTGATTTAGAAGAACTTAATAATACTTTTAATTCTGGTAGTTATGATGAGGATTATAGAATCCTAATGAAAAATGTCAGACGTTTTAATGAGTCCATTCCTCCATTGGTTAATGCGTACATGAATTTATCTTCAACCATGAAGACTTTTGGCACAGCAATAAATCATAGTTTTGGAAAAGTTGAAGAAACAGGGATTTTAATAACTATTGATGATATCTACGACATTAAAAAGCACAGACATATAGCTACTTACAAAAAAACAGATATATCAAAATGCCAATAAAAACAGCTTCATTTTTTATCAGTAGCCAGAAAATAAGTCAATGTCCAAAACCTAGTTTGCCAGAATATGCATTTATTGGCAGATCAAATGTTGGAAAGTCTTCCTTAATAAATATGCTTTGTGATGTTAAAGATTTAGCAAAAACATCCTCAACCCCAGGGAAAACAAGGCTCATCAATCATTTTATAATAAATAATTCTTGGTATCTGGTTGATTTACCTGGTTATGGTTATGCTAAACTGTCAAAATCAGTCAAAGAAAAATGGCAAAAAATGATAGAGGATTTTCTAAATTACAGGGAAAGTCTTATGTCAATCTTCGTTTTAGTTGATTCCAGGCATGAGCCTCAAAAAATTGATTTACAGTTTATTGAATGGCTTGGAAAAAGTCAGCTTCCTTTTTCCATTGTTTTTACAAAAACCGACAAAATATCAATCGGACAATTAACAAAAAATATCAATATTTATAAGGAAGAATTAGGTAAACAATGGGAGGAACTTCCACCATTTTTCTATACATCTGCAAAAGATACGATGGGAAAAGACGAGATAATTAAATACATTGAAGAATCTTTACAACTTTTTATTCCTCCAGTAAAATAGAAAAAGCCTGATAAAAAATTTATCAGGCTTTTTTTTGGCTTTAATTAATCCTATTTTATTTTAATAAGAATTTGTGTTTTGTTAACAGTATCTCCTTCTTTAATGAATACATCTTCAATAACACCAGCTATTGGTGCAACCAATTCATTACTCATTTTCATAGCCTGAAATACTAAAAGCTTATCTCCTTTTTTAACCTTATCCTTTTTCTTGACATATACTTTTAATATTGTACCAGGAATAAATGCATATATCTCATTTATATTAATAGGTTTGTAAGGTTTTCTATCAAGGTATTTTTTTGGAATCAATGTACGGTATTTTACACCATCAATATTGATAATGTCGTAATTACCAATCTCTTTTTCATCCATTTCATTTATTTTGTCGAATTCTTCCATGTATTTTAAAATATTAATGAAATTTTTATTTTAAAGATATTTCCCTGTTTTTATAATAATCATTAAAATGGAGGAATGCCATGCTTTTTGTAAGGACGAGTTTCTTGCTTGTCTTTAGAAATATCTAAAGCGTGAATTAAGAAATGTCGTGTTTCAGTAGGATCGATTACTGCATCTACATAACCATAAGCCGCAGCAACATAAGGATTTGCGAATTTTTTCTTGTATTCTGCAATTTTCTTTTTTCTCATTTCTTCTGGATTTTCAGCAGCCAGAATTTCGCTTCTGAAAATAATATTTGCTGCTCCCTCTGGTCCCATAACAGCTATTTCTGCGGTTGGCCAAGCAAACACGAAGTCAGCTCTTAAGTGATTGGAACACATTGCTATGTATCCTCCACCATAAGCTTTTCTTAAAATAACAGTAATTTTTGGAACTGTTGCTTCTGAATATGCATATAATATTTTGGCTCCATGAC
>CAZYEM010000028.1:0-228 GCA_964646395.1 uncultured Bacteroides sp. | reverse complement strand
CCTGGTAAATCGACTAATGTTACTAAAGGAATATTAAAAGCATTGCAATATCTGATAAAACGTGCTGCTTTATCAGAAGAATCAACGTCAAGAACACCAGCAAGAACTAAAGGCTGATTTGCAACAAATCCAACGGTTTGTCCATTTAAACGTGCAAATCCAATAACAATATTTGCTGCCCATTTTTCATGAACTTCCAAAAAATCTGAATCATCACAAATTGCTTTA
>CAZYEM010000027.1:7606-24321 GCA_964646395.1 uncultured Bacteroides sp. | reverse complement strand
CATCAGTTAGTTTTTATTTATTCTAAATAAGCTTTTCATAGTAAGAGAAAATCCGTAAGCAAAAAATTATTTTTATAAAAAACTGATATGCGAATGCAAAATAAATTAATATAAAACGTATTCATTAAAGCTAATTAAAAAGTGTTTATATACTCAATTTTGTTTAAACAATTGGGAAAATGGTATTACTTAACTCCAGCAAAAAGTTAAGATATCAATTTTAATTATGTTTTTACCTAAAATCCGCAAATAAATATTTATTATCATCAAATTAAACGAATTACACAAATTTTAATACAACAATTAAATGATAAAAAAATCCACAACTATCTATTAATAAAACACTAATAAAAATGCGTGCGGATTTTAGGTTTTATATTAAAAGGGTTTTAAAAATTAGATTTTTTGAGATGAACAAAATTTTTAAAACCGCAGTTTAGTAATGTTAATGAGAACGTAGCGAAGTGATTTCATGAACACATTTTAAAAATAAATAAACTTGTGAATAATTTTCAAAATTGAAGTTCAACCAAGAAAAAGCAATTTATAGAAATCCCGATTATTCAATTAATCTATTATTCTATTATCATACAAGCAATAAACTATAAAAAATTTGTATTTTTGCAAAAAAAAGCAAGCAACATATTAAGTATTTAAAGTACTTAAAAAAGATTACAAATGAAGAAAATACTAATTACTGGAGCCAGCGGCTTTATAGGGAGTTTTATTGTAGAAAAAGCACTCGAACTGGGTTACGAAACTTATGCAGGAATAAGAAATTCAAGTAGCAAACAATATCTTAAAGATGAACGTATCCATTTTATTAATTTAAATCTGTCGGATAAAACATCTTTAAAACAACAGCTAACTGAATACAGATTCGATTATATTGTTCATGCGGCAGGTTTAACCAAAGCACAGCATAAAAACGACTTTGAAGTTGTAAATTTTCAGGCAACAAAAAATCTTGTTGAAGCATTGCTTGAAAGTAATTGCCTACCCAAAAAATTTATTTTTGTCAGTAGTATGGCAGCACATGGCCCAGGTAATGACTTGGATACTGTACCTGTAAAAAGCAGCGACAAACCTCATCCTGATACTTTATATGGTATCAGCAAGTTAAATGCTGAAAAATACATTAATTCACTTACTGATTTTCCGGTAATTACTTTACGTCCGACAGGAGTTTATGGTCCTCGTGAAAAGGATTATTTCGTATTTTTCAAAACAATAAACGGTGGAATTGAACCTTATATCGGTCTAAAAGAACAACATCTGACTTTTATTTATGTAAAGGATTTTGTAGATGTGGTTTTTAAAGCCATCTCCTCCCCTATTACCGGCAAAACTTATTTTGTTAGCGATGGAAAAGCTTATACAGCCCGTGAATTTGCTGAGATTACAAAGAAAATTCTTAATAAAAAGACATTTAAACTTTTTGTACCGCTCGCTATAGTAAAATTGATTGCTATTATACTCGAAACTACCAATAGTTGGATTGGCAAAGTACCTACTTTAAACAGAGATAAATACAATGTTTTGAAAGCCCGTAACTGGCTCTGTGATATTTCGGATCTGGAAAAAGATTTTGGCTTTAAGGCTAAGTATTATCTTGAAGATGGTGTTAAAGAAGCTACAGATTGGTATAAAGCAGAAAAATGGCTTTAATTATTAAATGAACGAAAGAAAAATTTAAAAATTACAGATTAATTTCAGTTAATCATTTATTAAGATACTAAATGAAGAAAAAAATAACAACGATACTTATTTTTACAGTATTGACAATGGCAGGTTTTAGCCAACTATCAGTAATTTCAGGAAAAATTACAGATGCCAATACGAATGAGCCCATTCCTTTTGCCAATGTTTTTTTTAAAGGTACTACCAATGGATCTACAACAGATTTCAACGGCAACTACTCTTTAAAAAATGGGAGTTCAGCTGATTCACTCACTGTAAAAGTAATGGGTTATATTACAAAATCGAAAAAAATAAAAAAGAGTCAAAATCAGGTAATTGATTTTCAATTAGCTCCTACATCCTTTAGCTTAGGTGAAGTACTGATTGAAGCTGGCGAAAATCCATCATGGGGTATATTGCGTGAAGTATGGAAACGTAAAGATGCTTACAATATGGTTAATCTCGATGCTTTGCAATACGAAAGTTATGTGAATGTAGATATTTCGATCGATAATATTTCTGAAAAATTTCGTAATAACAGAACCATGAAACCATTTGCTGCAGTTTTTGATAGTTTAAAAAAAGCAGCAGGAGAAGATGGTAAAGTTATACTGCCATTTTTAGTATCAGAATCTATTGCAGACGTTTATACTTTAGGGAATCCCATACGCTACAAAGAAGTTATCAATGCCAATAAATTAACCGGACTTTTGGTAGATAGTCCTGAATTATTTGCTCAGTTTTTAGGATCTTCGTTTCAGAAATACAATTTTTATGATAACTGGCTTAAAATATTCGACCGTAGTTTTATTTCACCTATAGCCCGTGGGGCTTTAGGGTTTTATGAACTTTATATTATGGACACAGTTGTTATTGATGGTCAACGTTGTTTTGAATTAAAGGTAAAAGCAAAACGTAAAGAAGACCTTGCATTTAACGGTAAAATGTGGATATCAGACTCTACTTTTGCCCTTAAAAGAATTTCTGTTGAAATTGGCAAAGGAGCTAACTTAAACTTTATTGAAAGATATAATATTCAACAGGATTATATTGTAACAGAAGCTGGTGCCTATGTCCCTGAAAAAACCAGAGTATTGGTTGATATTACTGAATTTACAGAAAATTCAGTGGGTGTGATTATGAAATTCAATATAACAAACAGGAAATTCATTACAAATAAACCCAAAGAATCCGACTTCTATAGAGATAACCTGGAAGTGGTTCAAAATTCAATGGATTACAACAATGATTATTGGAAAAAACAACGTTTGGAACATGCAAATGACTCAACAGTTATGGAAAGAGCTTATGCAGCAATAGATACAATACGTAATTCACCAAGAATAAAATTCTGGCGTGTTTTTATAAATACTGCCTGGGAAGGCTTTTATAAAGTTGGGAAAATTGATGTTGGTCACTGGATTACTTTGTATGGGCATAACAAAAATGAGGGAAACAGATTTCAGTTAAATCTTCGTACCAATCCCGATTTCAGCAAATACTGGATATTACAAACTCACGCAGCTTATGGTACTAAAGATGAAAAATGGAAGTATAACTTTCAGGTTGAACATTTCTTATCCAGAAAAACATGGACAAAAATAGGATTAAAACGTAGTTTTGATGTGGAACGTTTGGGTATTGACCCTGGATTTCTGGAAGAGCATATATTCGTAAATATCATGTTTTCTCTATCTTCACAATTAGGTTATCTTGATAAAAGCAGTCTGAACTATACCAATCGCTTATGGTTCGAATCGGATTGGGGTAAAGGATTAAACCATAAAATAGTTTTTGAAACAAAAGACTTTAATCCACAAGGTGATTTTAATTTTGGATATTATAAATCAGATGGTTCTCTTTCCAAATCGTATAAACTATCTACAATTAGCTATAGCTTTCAATATGCACCAAAAAACATTTGGTTGTCAAAAGACAATTACCGCATCGGGATTTCTGCAAAACAGGGAAATGTGTGGACATTCAGATACACATTGGGTTTAAAAGATGTTTTTGGCAGTGATTTTAACTTTCACAAGGTATCGCTAAATGTAGGACGTAAATGGAAATTGGGAGCTTTAGGACAAACCAATTATTCCATTACTGCTACTAAAGTTTTTGGGAAAGTTCCTTACTCTTTAGGTGTTATTTTTCAGGGTAATGAAACTTTCTTTGAAAGTGAAAGAAGTTATAATATGGTGAATTATCTTGAATTTGCAGCAGATCAATCAGTGGAAGGTATGGTAATGCATCATTTTCAAGGTTTGTTTTTCAATAGGATTCCTTTGTTAAAACGATTGAAATTAAGAGAAATAATAGGTGCTAACTTTATTTTTTCTTCTTTAAATGATAAAAATAATTTCAAAACAACGACTAACCCAAACGGTATTATGGCCGAATCTTTTAATGGTAAAAAAATAACTCATTTTGGGGTAATGCAATTCGATAAACCCTATATAGAAGCATTCTGGGGTATTGAAAATCTGTTCAAATTATTTAGAATCACAGCTTATCATCGCTTAACTTATATTGATGAACCTGATGTACCTCATTTATTTGGTATAAAAGGATTTTATATAAAAGGTTCTATTTATTTAACTTTATAACGGATATTTCAATTCGCAAAGCAGTTATCTGTCATAAAAACAATGTATAACATTGTTTTTATGAAATTTTGTAAACACATAATTGTTAAAGGTGCTTATAGAAATTGCTTTTTTTTCGTTGAACTTCAATTTTAAAAGTCCTTACTTCGACTTCGCTCAGTACATAGCATTTACAATAGTAAAGTGTGGCTTTTAAAATCAATTGTAAATTGCTTAGTTGTTTCTTCTCTGATTGTATTATTTATATTTTTGATGCAATTATTAGAACTGGCTAAAGTATGAATAATGATGATATGCTAACTTGTGCAAAAGAATTTATAAATCAGGATGGAGCAACTCAAAGTCGCACTCCGGCTAAAAGAATTTAGCAGGTGATTTTGTGTTTTCTGCGAAAACTTAAAAATTTCTGAAAAATACAATTAAAAATTTCAATGTTTTCATAATAAAAAAATGATTAATTTTGAAACATCTATCCGTTATTAAAGTTGGGAAGTAAAATAGTCTGAAATTAGCGATAGTAGTAACATCTATTTATAATAAAAAAATGAATACAAATGAATTGCTTGCTATAATTAAAACTGGCGAAACAAGTAAAGTACAGTTTAAAGAAAAAATGCCTCATGCAGAAAGTATGTCAAAGGAATTGGTGGCAATGTCAAATACATTGGGTGGTATTATTATGCTTGGAATTAAAGACGTTACTGCTGAAGCAACGGGTTTAACTGCTGAAGAAACCGAATCCTATGACAGAATAATTTCTCAGATTGCAGATAATTTAAAACCACCTGTTTATATTGCAACAGAAGTGGTATGTGTTAACGAAAAAAATATCCTTGTAATTCATATAAATGAAGGTATAAACAAGCCTTATAAAACAATGCAGGGTGAAATTTATGTTAAACAGGGTTCAAATAAAAGGCTACTGACAGAAAATTCGGAAATTATGAGATTGTTCCAAAATAGCGGAAATTTATTTGCTGATGAAATGGAAGTCTATGGAACATCAATGGAAGATATTGATGAAAAGATGTTTTCAGAATATTTTGTAAGGGAATTCGATAGGACAATAAAAGAAAAAGGATTAACTTTTGAGCAGGCGCTCAGAGCCAAAAGGGTGTTGAGAAATAATCAGCTAACACTTGCAGGACTTTTGTTTTTTGGGAAAGATCCTCAGGCAATTAAGCCAGCTTTTTCTATTAAATGCGTTTCATTTTATGGTAATGATATTTATGGAAATCAATATCGAAGTAAACCAAGAGATTTGAAGGGATGTATTCCTGAACTCTTTGAGAAAGCAATGGATTTTTTTGGAAGTAATCTGAATTATATACAAGTAGATAAAAGTTTTAACTCACAAGGAAAGCTTGAGGTATCGAGGGTGGCAATAGAAGAATTACTACAGAATGCGTTAGTTCATAGGGATTATTTTAAAAACTCACCTATCCGGCTTCTGATTTTTGATAATAGAATAGAAATTATTAGTCCCGGAAAACTTCCAAATAGTTTGACGGTTGAAGATATTAAATATGGAAATCCTGTTATCAGGAACAATCAATTGGTTGCATTTAGTATTCATACATTACCTTATAGTGGATTGGGCTCGGGTATTAAACGGGCATTGAATGAAGAACCTCAAATTGAATTGTTCAATGATGTTGATGGTGAACAATTTATTGTAAAAATTCCTCGCCCGGAAAAGAAATAATTACGAAAAGAATATCTTTGCCTTTTTTTGCAAAAGATTTTAATATTTAAACGTAGCATATTTCAAAGTTGCACTCCGGCTAAAGGAATTCAGCAGGTGATAATTAGAAAATTATGAAAACCCAACTATTTCTTTTAATCGAACTTTCAACTATTTTTAATAATTTAGCCGTCTGAACAATTTAATTTTAAATAAGATGAAGAAACTTGCCATTAGCGGATTATTTATTGCCGTTTTTTTGTTCTCTTGCAGTAATGATAAAAAAGAACAAAAAGAAGAACAGATAAGTGTGAGAACTACAGCTAATGATACAGATATGGATTCTGTGGCCAATTCCATTAAAGAAAATATGACTTTCAGCCAGCTTGCATCTAATCCCAATTCGGTTATACTAACCGGACTTAAAAAACATAGGCTGGTAAGTGTATATAAATCGAGAGGGAATGATGTTTCTTTTGATGAAAACATTGGCTATTCGAGCTCTACTGTTGTTGTTGACGGCCAACTTATTGAAGTCGAAAAACCCTTTATGCCCGGTATCGAAATTCTGTATGGTTATAATCTGCTAAATATTGCTCATTACAATATGGAGACTGAAAAAATGAATTTTCTGTTTCAGCGTCCGGTTTTGATAAAGACATTGTATTATCCTTCATTTATTGAAGATTCGTTAAATAATTTACCTGTTAAGCGTAATTATTTTCTGGTAACGGTTTATGATGATGACAGTAATAAAGATTCGCTGATAAATAAAAAAGATTTGAGAAGGATGTATTATTTCAATGCAGATTGTGATGTAAAAATCCGATTAATACCAACCGATTATTCAGTTATCCGTTCGCAATACGACCCGCAAAATGACGCTATGTATATTTTTGCCCGCAAAGATGAAAACAAAAATGGTATCTGTGATAAAACGGAACCTATCCACATCTATTGGCTGGATATGAAAGTGCCGGTAAAAGCAAAGAGATTGTATTAGAAATTAACAAGATAAGCTTAATCCTGATGAATTTTATTAGCTATAGGAAAGATTAAAATATTACTTTTAACTGATGGAAATTACTTCAGTTGCTTGCATAAAAAGTGTATAGTTATAACGGATATTAAAAACAGTATGTGTAAAATCTTTTGAAATCCAGTTTATTTCTTTTGAATCAGATTGTACAATTCGTCCAGTTTAGGCAATATAACTATTTCTATTCTACGGTTTAATGCTCTTCCTTCTTTGGTTTCGTTGGTTGCTACCGGTGAGTACTCGCTTTTTCCTGCAGCCATAATTTGCAAAGGATTTATTTTATAGTCTTCCGTAAGAATTCTAACAACACTGTTGGCTCTCGAAACACTTAAATCCCAGTTGTCTTTCATACAGTTGGTTTTTATAGGAATACTATCGGTATGGCCAATGATTAATATATCTAATGTTGGTTGTTCTTTAATAACACCAGCTAAAGCTCCGATTGCCTTCTGTCCTCTTTCATCGAGAATTGCACTTCCCGATGGAAATAATAATTTGTCGGCCATCGAAATATAAACTCTTCCATCTTTCATTTTTACAGTAAGTTCATCTTTCTTGAAGTTTACAAAAGCTTTGTTTATTTTTCCAAGAACATCCTTTAAAATAACTGTTTGTTTCTTTGAGATTGAATCCAATTCAATTATTTTCCGTTCTCTTTCTCTTAAATCATCATTTTTCTTTTTCAGCTGAAGATTAAGTTTTTCTTTTTCAGAAAGGTTGGAAGTAATCATCATATCATATTCCTTTACTTTTTCTTCAAAAATGCGAATCTGAGCATAAAGGCCTGTAGTATCGTCCACTAATAATCTGATTTGTTTCTTTAGAAATTCTATTTGCTTATTGAGTGAGATTTTCTGTTCGTTAAGGTTAATTTCTCTTTCAACACATGCAAGTCGGTCATATTCAGCTCTTGAAAATTTCTTTTTACTTACACAAGATGTAAAACTAATTATAATAATTATTAGAATTGATAATTGTGTTTTAAATTTATGCATGGTTATTCCTCCAGAATTATTTTTGTTAAGCTACAAATCTACAAATTTTTGATCAAAATAAGGTTTTTTTTTATAATTATTTTTCTTTTTGCTTTAAATTAAAAAATATGTGTTACTTTTGGCTATAACTTTTAATTAATTATCTTAAAACAGCAGGATTTTGTCTAAAGTCAAATAAATCAATCATTTTGGGTAAGCTCTCTTTTTAAACGGAGCTTTAAAATAAGTTGGTTTATAGAAATAAATTCAAGCAGCTGTAAATTTAAGGAATAGTATTATCTTAATAAATCAAAGCATTATGAAGGGAATTATTTTAGCCGGTGGCTCAGGAACAAGGTTGCATCCATTAACCATTGCAGTAAGCAAACAATTGATGCCAATTTATGATAAACCAATGATTTATTATCCATTATCGGTATTGATGATGGCAGGAATCAAAGAAATTCTGATCATTTCAACGCCATCAGATTTACCTAATTTCGAGAAATTATTAGGAGATGGCCATCAGATAGGATGCAAATTCAGCTATAAAGTTCAGGAAGTACCCAACGGACTGGCTCAGGCTTTTGTTTTAGGTGAAGAATTTATCGGGAAAGATAAGGTAGCCTTGGTTTTAGGTGATAATATTTTTTATGGCAGCGGATTGCAAAAGTTAATTCAGGAAAATAATGATCCTGAAGGTGGCGTTGTTTTCGCTTATCATGTTTCCGATCCGCAACGTTATGGAGTTGTTGAATTTAACAAAGACAACAAAGCAATTTCAATAGAAGAAAAACCAATGGAACCTAAATCAAATTATGCAGTTCCCGGTTTATATTTTTATGA
The DNA here is from genome assembly GCA_964646395.1 of uncultured Bacteroides sp. Classification (GTDB taxonomy): domain Bacteria; phylum Bacteroidota; class Bacteroidia; order Bacteroidales; family JACABE01; genus JACABE01. The sequence goes on along the minus strand of CAZYEM010000027.1, from coordinate 15,492 downwards.
TAATTCGGTAGTTGAAGTTGCAAAAAATATTAAACCCAGCAAACGTGGCGAATACGAAATAACAGATGTAAATAAATATTACCTTGAAAAAGGAATTTTAAAGGTAGGGATTTTAAGCAGAGGTACTGCATGGCTCGATACCGGAACTTTTGCTTCGTTATTGCAAGCATCCCAATTTGTTGAAGTTATTGAGCAACGTCAGGGATTGAAAATCGGATGTATCGAAGAAATAGCCTTTCGTCAGGGATTTATTGATAAAATGCAATTAATTGAAGTTGCAAAACCTTTATTAAAAAGTGGTTATGGAGATTATCTCCTTCAATTAATAAAATAAAATAAATATATTTAATACATAATTAATAAAATTTGTTTTATAATATGTAATTTAACGCTAACAAGAGTAAAGTCTTGTTAGCGTTAAATAAATTAACTATAATTACAATGCATACTATTAAGGAATTACAGGATAAAATATACACAACATTAGAAGAGCAAAAGTTTGAAGGTAATCCACCCTTGCTTTATGAACCGATAAAATATACATTATCACAGGGAGGTAAGCGCTTGCGTCCCTTATTAACTTTACTTGGCTGCGATTTGTTTGGTGGTAATATCGATAATGCTGTTTATCCGGCAATTGGGATGGAGATTTTTCATAATTTTACTTTACTGCATGATGATATCATGGATAAAGCTCCCATCAGACGAGGGAAGGAAACGGTATATAAAAAATGGAATACAAATATAGCGATTCTTTCGGGTGATACTATGTTTGCTTTAGCTTATGAATTTATGTTAAAGACGGATGAAAAAGTGATATCACGAATTTTGCCTGTTTTAAATCAAACAGCCAGAGAGGTGTGTGAGGGTCAGCAATATGATATGAATTTCGAAACTCAGAAAAACGTTACAATAGCTGATTATATAGAGATGATAAGGTTAAAAACGGCAGTATTACTGGGTGGAAGCTTAAAGATTGGTTCTGTAATTGGTGGTGCTTCTGATGAAAATGCTGATTTTATTTATAATTTTGGTTTAAATGTTGGCTTGGCTTTCCAGTTAAAAGATGATCTTTTGGATGTGTTTTCGGATGTAGATAAATTCGGAAAAATGACAGGTGGAGATATTCTTACCAATAAAAAAACATTTTTATACCTTAAAGCTTATGAATTAGCAAAGGATGATAATCTGAATAAATTAAATTTCTATTTTAAGCTAACAGATAAAGATAGTGAGCAAAAAGTAAATGGAATAAAAGCTATTTATAATAAGCTAAATATTGAGCAGCTTACAATTGATGAAATGCAAAAGTATTATAATCAAGCTTTACATGAATTTAATAAAATTAATATTCCAGAATCTAAAAAACAAAATTTGCTGGATTTTGCCAAACAATTAATGAACAGGGAATCGTAAGTTTTTATTAAAACATTTCATAATTGTATGTTGTAATATACAAAAATATAGTATATTTGCATATTATAACATACAAAAATGGATAGTATAATAGAAAAACATATAATAAAAGTTAATAATACAAATCTTAATTTTGTAAGAAGTATTATTGACGAAATCAATTTAGATGCCCGTTTGATAGGTATTAAAGGAGCAAGAGGCGTTGGAAAAACAACTTTTTTACTACAATTTATCAAACAAAACAATCTTAGTGTTACAGAAGCACTCTATGTTAGTTTAGATAATTTATGGTTTGTCAAAAATAATCTTTTATCATTTGTAGATAGTTTTGAAAAAAGAGGAGGTAAGTATCTTTTTCTTGATGAAGTCCATAAATATCCAAACTGGTCTCAGGAATTAAAAAATATATATGATGATTTTCCAACCTTAAAAGTCATTTTTACAGGTTCGTCTTTACTTGAAATTTTAAATGCAAGAGCAGATTTGAGCAGAAGAGCAATTGTTTATAAAATGCAGGGACTTTCTTTCCGAGAATACTTGAATATGAATTTAGGAACAAATTTTCAGATAATTACGTTGGATAACATAGTAAATAATCATATCGAAATTGCTCAAAAAATTATAAATCAGATAAAACCATTAAAATACTTTTCTGAATACTTAAAAACAGGATATTATCCTTTTTATAATGAATTACCTTCTCTGTACTATTCGAGAATAGAAGAGGTTATTAATATGATGCTCGAAATTGAATTACCATTATTAAGACATGTAGATATTGCATATATTTCAAAAATCAAACAATTGCTATTAATAATATCTGAATCAGTTCCTTTTATACCTAATATTAATAAATTGAGTGAGCGAATTGGAATAAACCGAACTACTTTTCTCTCTTATTTAAAATATCTGCATGAAATAGGAATTATTCATACTATTTATAAAGATGCATTCGGAATTAGTAAACTTCAAAAACCTGATAAATTGTTGTTGGAAAATCCAAATTTTATATATGCTATTTCTTCTGAAAATGCAAATCCGGGAAATCTAAGAGAAACTTTTTTTGTTAATCAATTATCGTATAAACATAAAGTTACATTCTCAGATACTAGTGATTTTGTAATTAATTTAAATTATACATTTGAAATTGGTGGAAAAGGTAAAACCAATAAACAAATTAAAAATATAAGTGATTCGTTTATAGTGTCTGATAATATTGAATATGGATTTCAAAACAAAATTCCACTTTGGTTATTTGGATTTTTATATTAACCTTAATGTTTGGAAATATCTTTTATGTATTTCAATATCATTTAATTAATAAATATATTACTAATCAAGATCTACTTCATTTTAATATTAGAAAATTCATATATTTTTTTTACTTTTGCAGGTTCTAAAAATGGAAATCATTTAATTATAAGTTTTTATAATGAAATACAACGAATACAAACAGCTAAACCTTACTCAGATTGGCAAAGACGTGCTTAAAAACTGGGATGAAAACAATATTTTCGAAAAAAGTCTCGCTAACCGTAGCGATTGTTCTCATTTTGTTTTTTATGAAGGACCACCGAGCGCTAACGGAATACCAGGTATTCATCATGTAATGGCCCGGGCCATTAAGGATATTTTTTGCCGTTACAAAACATTAAAAGGATTTTATGTAAAACGTAAAGCGGGTTGGGATACTCATGGTTTGCCAATTGAATTGGCCGTAGAAAAAACATTGGGAATAACCAAGGAAGATATTGGCAAAAGCATTACTGTTGAAGAATATAATAATCAATGTCGCAAAGAAGTAATGAAATACAAGGATTTATGGGACGACCTAACCAAAAAGATTGGGTATTGGGTTGATCTGGATGATCCTTATATTACATTTGAAAACAAATATATAGAATCGGTATGGTATCTGTTGAGCAAAATGTATGAAAAAGGACTTTTGTATAAGGGATATTCCATTCAACCCTATTCTCCTGCTGCCGGAACTGGTTTAAGTACACATGAACTGAATCAACCAGGATGCTACAAAAACGTAAAGGACAATACAGTTGTTGCTCAATTTAAAATAGTTAATGATAAAACATCCGCATTTTTATTTGATGATCTTCATGGTGATTTATCGTTTCTGGCATGGACAACCACACCATGGACTTTGCCTTCAAATACCGCATTAGCTGTTGGTAAAAATATTGTATATGCGAAAGTAAAAACTTTTAATCCCTATACAGGCCTACCAATAACTGTTATTCTTGGCAAAGATTTGTTAGGTAAATATTTTCCTGAGAAAAATGCAGAATTATCTTTTGATGATTACAAATCAGGCGATAAGAATATTCCGTTTAAAGTAATGGCAGAATTTAAAGGTTCACAATTAAATGGAATCCGTTACGAACAATTGTTGCCTTATGCTCAGCCCGAAGATGGAGATGCTTTCCGTGTGGTAATCGGCGATTTTGTTACAACAGAAGATGGAACAGGTATTGTTCATATTGCACCCAGTTTTGGTGCAGACGATTTCAGGGTTGGCAAACAAAACGGAATTGGTTCGTTGACAATGGTTAATAAACAAGGAAAGTTTATTGATGAAATGGGTGAATTTGCAGGAAAATTCGTAAAATCTGAATATAAACCTGATTATGATCCTAAAACCGATGAAAGTGTTGATGTTGAAATAATTGTTAAGCTAAAGAAGGAAAATAAGGCTTTTAAGACTGAAAAATACGAACACTCTTATCCGCATTGCTGGAGGACAGATAAACCTATTTTATATTATCCTCTCGATTCATGGTTTATTAAGACTACTGCTGTAAAAGACAGAATGATTGAACTTAACAAAACTATCAACTGGAAACCTGAATCAACCGGAACCGGAAGATTTGGTAATTGGCTTGAAAATTTGGTTGACTGGAATCTTTCTCGTTCAAGATACTGGGGAACTCCATTACCAATTTGGGTAACAGAAGATCGCAGTGAACAGATATGCATAGGTTCGGTAGAACAATTAAAAAATGAAATTGATAAAGCCATTGAAGCAGGATTTATGGATAATAATCCTTATTCGTCAATGGATTATGAAAAGTTTGATTTGCATCGACCTTTTGTTGATAATATTTTTTTAGTGTCGGCAAAAGGTGTAAAAATGCACCGTGAACTCGATTTAATAGATGTTTGGTTTGATTCGGGTGCAATGCCGTATGCTCAACATAGCTATCCTAAAACTATTAATGGATGGAGTGGAGCTGATTTTCCTGCCGACTTTATTGCAGAAGGTGTTGACCAAACACGAGGCTGGTTTTTTACATTACATGCAATTGCAGTAATGCTTTTTGATTCAGTAGCTTATCGGACAGTTGTGTCTAATGGTCTGGTTTTGGATAAGAACGGTAATAAAATGTCGAAACGTCACGGCAATGCAGTAGATCCATTTGAAACAATTGAAAAATACGGACCAGACGCTACACGTTGGTATATGATTACAAATGCACAACCTTGGGATAACCTGAAATTTGATTTGGAAGGAATAGGGGAGGTGCAACGTAAGTTTTTCGGAACTTTATATAATACATACAATTTCTTTGCATTATATGCTAATATTGATGGATTTACTTATAAGGAAGCTGAAATTCCAATAAATGAACGACCAGAAATTGATCGTTGGATTATATCTGAATTAAATACTTTAATCAAAAATGTTGATGAAAGTTATGCTGATTATGAGCCAACAAAAGCAGGAAGAATGATTCAATCTTTCGTAGATGAATATCTTAGCAACTGGTATGTTCGCTTATGTCGTCGCCGTTTCTGGAAAGGAGATTATACTTCCGACAAAATATCAGCATATCAGACATTATATCAATGTTTAATAACAATTGCACAGTTGTCAAGTCCGATTGCTCCATTTTTTATGGATAAATTATTTGTTGATTTAAATCAAATTACCAAAAAACTGAATGCAGAATCAATTCATCTAACTGATTTCCCTGTTTCTAACGAAGCGTTTATTGACAAAGATCTGGAAGAAAGAATGCAATTAGCTCAACAGATTACATCAATGGTTCTTTCTTTAAGAAAGAAAACTAATCTGAGAGTTCGTCAGCCATTGAACAAGATTATGTTACCAGTGATTAGTGATAAATTTAAAACACAGGTTCAGGATATTGAAAGTCTGATACTTTCGGAAGTTAATATTAAAGAAATAGAGTATTTATCTGAAACCGAAGGAATTTTAGTAAAAAAAATAAAGCCTAATTTTAAAACCTTAGGTCCGAAATATGGTAAATTGATGAAACAAATTGCAACTGAAGTTGCAGGATTTACACAATCAGATATTACGGATATTGAAAATAAAGGTGCTTATCATTTTGAGGTTAATGGTGAAACAGTTGAATTGTTATTATCAGATGTAGAGATAATTACTGAAGATATTCCAGGCTGGGTGGTTGCCAATTCAGGCGTATTAACAGTTGCATTGGATATAACGCTAACTGATAAATTATTAGAGGAAGGTTTGGCAAGAGAATTAGTAAATCGCATACAAAATTTAAGAAAAGAGCTTAATTTTGAGGTTGTTGACAAAATTAACATTGAAATTGAGAAAAACAATGCAATCAATTCAGCGTTGAATAATAATTATTCGTATATTTGTTCAGAAACTTTGGCTGAAACATTAACTCAGGTAGAGACTATTAAAATAGGTAGTAAAGTGGAGATTGAGTTAACAGAAGATGTTAAAATATTTATTGCAATAAGCAAATTATAAATCTAAAAAACAATGTGTTATGGTTAAGAAAGAAAAAGAAAATGAAGTTGCCAAAACAAGATATTCTGATGAAGAATTGCAGGAATTCAAAGAAATTATTTTGAAAAAATTGGGAAAAGCACGTCAGGATCTTGAGATTCTTACCGAAGCTTTTACAAGTAGTGGCGAAAATGACATCAGTGATACTTCTCCAACATTTAAAGTATTGGAAGAAGGATATCAGGTAATGTCTAAAGAAGAAAATTCAAAGTTGGCGGCTCGTCAGGATAAATTTATCCAATCACTTGAAAATGCATTAATTCGAATTGAAAATAAGACGTATGGTATTTGTCGCGAAACAGGTAAGTTAATTTCAAAAGAACGTTTGAGAATAGTTCCTCATGCTACTTTAAGTATTGACGCCAAATTGCAACAAAATAAAAAATAAATTCATAGTTATTAACATGTTAGTTAATTTCTAAACATAAAAAAGTATAAGGAAGATTTCTTCCTTATACTTTTTTATGCCTATAAATAACAAAAAAAAATGCTTAAAAAATCTTTAATCATAATTTTCCTCATTCTTTTAATTGATCAGGTATTAAAAATCTGGATTAAAACCAATATGTATATTGGTCAGGAGTATAATATTTTTGGAAACTGGTTCATCATTCATTTTACCGAAAACGAAGGAATGGCTTTTGGGATGAAATTTGGTGGAGATTATGGAAAGTTGATTTTGAGTTTGTTCAGAATTGTTGCTGTAGGTGCAATCGGATGGTATTTATACAAATTGATAAAAGAAAATACTGACAAATTATATATAATATGTATGTCGCTGATATTTGCAGGTGCAATTGGAAATATTATTGACAGTGCATTTTATGGATTAATTTTCAGCGAAAGCTATTTCAATATTGCACAAATATTTCCTGCAGATGGTGGTTATGGAAGCTTTTTGCACGGAAAAGTAGTTGATATGTTTTACTTTCCAATTTTTACAGGAAATTATCCAAATTGGTTTCCTATATGGGGTGGTGAAGATTTTATCTTTTTCAGACCCGTTTTTAATGTAGCAGATTCTTCTATTTCTGTGGGAGTTGTTTTATTAATAATATTTCAGAAGAGATTTTTTAAAAATCCTGAAAAAGAAAATACCGATACAAAAGAAGTAGATGTGACAGCATAAATTTAAACTTTTGCACCGGTATTTTTTACCTTGATAATCTTTGTTTACAATATTCTAAAATCAAATCGCATTGTTTTATCCATACTGCTTAACTGAGCATGTTTACACATTTGAAATGTTTCTAATTTTTGTATAACATAGTTTTTTAATAAATCATCATTCGAATTGGCGTTTAATACCTTAAGATAGCCATCGCTGTCGTATTCAAATTGTACCAACACAAACCCTTCTGTCTTGTTCTGTTTGGCAAAGTCAGGGAAAGAAACTAAAGATTGTATTTCTTTTTTTAATGAGTTGCAGTAGTTATTATTTGATTTATCTTTGTTACCATTTTCATTATTAGCTATTAAACTTATGTTAAGTAATAATAGAAGTGATAGTATTGAAATTGTTTTTATTGATTTCATTTGTTTGTTGTTATTTATAATCATTTTAAATAGAACAAGCATTTAAGTAAATTGTTGAAAGTTGTATGTTATTTTTATATAAATAGCAATGGTTTGAAATAATACTTTTAATTTTGGAGTAAATATTTTT
>CAZYEM010000027.1:0-7506 GCA_964646395.1 uncultured Bacteroides sp. | reverse complement strand
TCAGTACAAAATGAAGAATTGGTATTGCGTAAGTTTAAGGGTTTGGAAAGTTTGAAAACAGGTGTAAAATATGGAATTCAAGAACCTGAAGGGGAAGATTTTACTGATTTTGGAAAAATAGATTTGGTGATTGTACCTGGTATAGCTTTTGATAACGAGAATAATAGAATGGGGCGTGGTAAAGCTTATTATGACGGGCTTTTACCTAAATTAAATGCTTATAAAATAGGAGTTTGCTTCAATTTTCAGCTTATAGATTCCGTGCCAACCGATGAACATGATGTGAAAATGAATGAAATAATTACAGATTAATATAAAAAATATGAAAAGATATCAACTGATACTATTAGCATTGCTTTCCGGGTTGCTATTATCAATAGCATGGCCTTTAAACGGATTTCCATTTTTTATTTTTATTGCATTGGTTCCTTTGCTCTTTATTGAAGATTATATCATAAAAAATCCTCTTAACTACAGCAAATTCAGCATGTTCTTTTTTGCTTATCTTGGGTTTTTCACGTGGAACTTACTCACAACCTATTGGATATGGAATTCAACAGTTGTTGGAGGTATTTTAGCATTGTTAGCCAATTCCTTGTTAATGACATTGGTATTCCATTTTTATCATTATACACGAAAAGTAATTTTTAAAAGAAAAAAAGCATATCTTGCTCTGATATTATACTGGATTGGGTTTGAATATTTTCACATGGATTGGGATTTGTCATGGCCTTGGTTAAATTTGGGTAATGTTTTTGCAATACAACCCGAACTTATTCAATGGTATGAGTTTACCGGTGTTTTTGGTGGTACGCTATGGATATTGCTTTGTAATATCTTGTTTTTTGAATTGTTTATGTTAATAAAGGAATATAGAAAAGGAAAATCTATATTTCAGAAAGAAATGCTTACAACTGGTATATCGTTGTTTATAATTCTTTTTATTCCAATTTTTGGTTCATTATATATTTACAGCAATTATAAGCAAAAAGGAAAACCGGTAGAAGTGCTGGCAGTTCAACCAAACGTTGATCCTTATAATGAGCAATATTCAACACCTCCGCTGGAGATATTGTCGAAGATGTTAGCTTTGCCAAAAGAGAAGCTGGATAGCAATGCAGAATTTTTGATTTTTCCCGAAAGTGCTTTACAGGAAAATGTTTGGGAAGATGTTTTTGAGTCATCGGCAAGTGTATTTGAAATCAGGAAGTTTATAAAGGATTATCCAAAATTGGCTGTTATTGCTGGCATTTCATCTCAGAGATTATTAGCTGAAAATGAAGCGTTAACTTTAGCCGCAAGGGAATTAAACGGAATGGAAGGAAGATTCTACGAACCTTTTAATACCGCTTTACTTATTGACCATTCGGGTATATTACAAAAATATCATAAATCGAAATTAACACCCGGTGTTGAAAAAATGCCTTTTAAGAAATTATTTAAACCTATCGAAAAGCTTGCCATTAATCTGGGAGGAACTGTTGGTAGTTTGGGAATTGATAATGAACGCAAAGTATTCAGCAGCATTAACGGGAATAAAGTTAGTCCTATTATCTGTTATGAATCAATATATGGTGGATTTGTGGCTGAATTTGTTAGAAATGGAGCCGAACTTTTGTTTATAATTACCAATGATGGTTGGTGGGGAAATACACCGGGACATCGACAGCATTTTAGCTTTGCATCGCTACGAGCAATCGAATGCCGCAGAGATGTTGCCCGTTCGGCAAATACTGGTATTTCATGCTTTGTAAATCAACGGGGTGATGTGTTGCAACGTACTGATTACTGGAAACCTGATGTAATCCGTCAAACAATGATGGCTAATACCGAACTGACTTTTTATGTGAAATATGGCGATTATATCGGAAGAATCTCACTGTTTACCGGCCTTTTATTATTGCTTTTAAGTTTCGTTAGAGCAATTATCAAAAAGTAAAGGAATCATAAACAGTATGATTCCTTTATTTGAATTGGTTAATTGTGTTTGAAATTCTTTTAAACCATTAAAATGCTCCGCCTCCTCTGAAATTAGCATCATCGGAACGACCCCGCTGTTTGTTTTTGAAATTATTAAAGCTAATAGATGCTGTAAATAAAATAACCGGTCCTTCCGATTGCAATAGATAATCGTTGTTATATTTATCGCTTTTTACAGTATAATGGTATTTTATTGTGTTGAATATGTTTTGTCCGGATACGCCCAGATTAAGTTTGCCTTTTAATAATGGCTGATTTAAAGCAAGGTTGACTGTATAAAATCCGGTTGAATTACCTTGTGCATCTATTCCCGAACCTCTAAAATATCCAATTGCCTGAATACGTGTAGCTGTTTTTAAAACCGTGAAATTGGATATTAACCGGGCATCCCATGAATTTGCTTTATTGTTGGTGGTATTATTATTAACTAAACTTTCAATATTATATCTGTAGAAATTACCACCACTGTTTATTTGCCACCATTTGTTTAAGTTAAAATCCAAACCCAATTCTACACCATAAGCAGTTTGGTTGTTGGAGTTAATCAATTGATGGGTCATAATTCCGGTAATATCGAGTATTCGCAACGAACTAAAACTGTTGGTTGTAAGTCTGTAATAGGTTTGTGTGGAAATGGTCATTATTTTATACATAAACCTGTAATTTAGCTCAAAAGCATCGGTATATTCCGGTTCAATGGATGGGCTTCCTTTAAATATATTGTAAGGATCGATATAGGCTGGCGTTTTGTTCAGCAAATAAGGTTGAGGTCTGTTGATTCTGCGGCTGTAACTCAGCTGAAACTGATGCTTGTCATTAAAGCTTTTGGATAAATGTACACTTGGATACAACATAAATTTATCGAAATTATAGGTGTCGCCATCGTTGCTGAAAACTATTTTGCGGGTGAAATATTCCGATCTCAATCCAAGCATATAACCAATTCCCCAAATTTTGCTTGCAAATGTTGCATAGCCTGAGTATATATCATTTACATAATCCAATTTGGAAGTAAACAATGGATTTGGAATCCATATAGCGGAAGTGGTATCAAAATCCCTGAATCTTACATCGTCATCCCTGTCTTCGTATCTGTACTGGAAACCGGTTTCGAGTGTGCCAAGCTTAAATTCGCGTTTATAGTCTATATTAAAACGATAATTATAGTTGAAATTATCTTTCACAAAATTTATCATCTTTATGGTTTTTAAATTATTATAATTATTATCGGTAAGGTTTTCGGTAAGGAGGTTGTTATCCTGTCCGTCCCACGAAACGTAATTATTAGAGATGGAAAGTGTATGATTATTGCCAAATTTGTGCTGATAATCGAACGAAACTTCTGCTACTTTTCCCATTACATCCAATGCATTGGAACTTTTGCTATATACATCGATATTATTGCTTTCCAAGTAATAATTATACTCGGAATCTGTTCCCTGATCGAAGCCTTTTTCGCCATAACTACCCTGAAGTGTAAACGAATTTTTAGCGTCCATATCATAATCCATTCCGAGCTTTCCCATCAGGTTGTCGCTATAAAAATATTGAAGGGCATAGCTTTTGAAATGCTGAACTCCAATAGGCAAATAGCTGATATTGTCGATAGTAATTTCGTTTTTATATTTGTTATTTTCAAAATCAATACCACCAAAAACATTGATTTTCGATTTGCGGTAATTTAACAGCACATTGGCCGAATTTTTATTTGGAAATCCTTTGGTTGTAAAAATGGTTCCACTCAATCCTTGCAGCTTCTCCTTTTTAAGTATCACATTTATAATACCCGATTGTGCATTTGCCTCATATCGGGCCGACGGATTGGTAATCACTTCAATTTGCTGGATTGTAGCTGCATTAATCTGTTTAAGTGCATCGCTGCCTTTGAGTATCGTTTGTTTTCCGTCTATCAATACAATATAATCGGAACTCCCTCTTAAGGTAACATTTCCCTGCGGGTCAACCTGAATGGAAGGGGTATTTTCCAGCACATTAACAGCCGAACCACCTCTGGCTACTAAATCCTTATCAACATTTATAACCCGTTTGTCTATCTGATATTCAACTCTCGCTTTTTCGGCTTTAATTTCCACTTCCTTAAGTTGCGACGATTGCTCATACATTTTTAAACTACCCATATTTACATTGGCATTTTTGTCGGATAATTCAAAAGGCATGGAGATTGTTTTGTCGAATCCCATAAACGAAATACTAAGGTAGTATCTGCCATAAGCAATTTTGTCGAGTTTAAAATCTCCTTTCTGATTACTTATAGTTCCGGTTTTAAAAACAGAATCGGCATAAGTATATAGCGAAATACTCACAAACTCCATGGGTTTATTGCTCGAAGCTTCGATAATTTTGCCCGAAATTGTTCCTGATTTTGCATTGGGTACGTTGTTTTCGGCAAACGTTTTTTCCGAAAAGATAATTACTAAAAGCATAGTAATTATCAGATAACGAAATTTATTATTCATGGTAAATAGTAATAAGTTAAGTGTTGATAAATGATTTTCAGTTTTATGCAAACTTTTCTTATGACGTATTAACTATTGATTTGGTTACACAAAATGGTGTTTTTTTGTGGTGATGCATTGAAATTGTTCTGATTACTATTAATAGTAACTCTTTTTGAAAACTGAGTATAGGTATAAATAAACTTTTTTAGCGAAATATAGAAAATATTTCCAGAAATTCTAACTCCAAGCCATTTTATTGTTTACATTTGTGGCTTCAATTACTATTAATATGAATTAAAAGATTTTACAACCATGAGAGAAATAAAAAATTATCAGGAGCAACATTTCAGAGTTTGCAAAAAAATAGCATCTTTATATCCGAATCCGATTATTTTCTTCAATTTTACTGCTGAACCAAACTGATCTGTAATAACGAAATCAAACACATAAACCCGTAACTACAAATGAATCAGCATAATTATATATCGAAAATAAATTTTAAAGCGTCGCCTTATGGCGAAAACGACCCGCAAAGTGTCGGTAAACAATCGCCCGTTGGCGAAAACGTCCCGACAGATGGCGGCATACTTTCGCTCATTGGCGGATGTGTCCCGACAACCATCGACATACTTTCGCTCATTGGCGAAAACGTGCCGATAAGTTGCGACTCAAATTCGCCCATTGACACACAATTTTATCAATTATCATTACAAAAAATAATTTTCACTAATTTAATCTAACAAAAAATGGAAGTAGTTTATTTAAAAACAGGCCATCTTCGCAATGGCGAACACATTCAATTCTACAACAGTCTTGATAAACTTATTATAACAACAGGAGTAACCGTATTGGGCATAGATGCTTTGTATGCTGAATTTAAACCTTTGCTAACAGATGAAGAAGAAGCATTTAATATTGTAAAAGAGAGTGCCATAACCGATGTAATTGTTGATGCCGACATTTTACGCGACAATACGTTCCGTGGTTTGGTAAAAGCTTTGAAATCTAATCTTACTCATTTCAATCCTGTGGTAAAAAAAGCATCACTTAACCTGATGCCGGTTTTTAACCTGTTGGGCAATATCACGAAAGAGGCTTATGACGAAGAAACTGCCCTAATCAGAGATCTCTGCAAAAAACTTCTTGGCGAGCTTTTGGCAGACACTACTGCTGCCGGTTTAAAAGAATGGGTGGTCGAATTACAGAAAAATAACGATGATTTCGAGGAATTAATGAATTCACGCTTTACCGAAGGCTCAGTTAAAACCCAGCTCCGCATGAAACAGGTTCGATTGCAGATAGACAAAGTTTATCTGCAAATCATAAAGCGAATCAATGCTCTCATCATCGTAAACGGCGAAATTGTTTACAAAGATTTCGTAAACGAACTCAATCAACGCATCGAAAGCTACAACCAAAACCTTGCCCAACGCAAAGGCAGAAATGCAAAAGCTGACGAAGAGGAACAAACTGGCGAAGCTGTTTAATAAATAAAATTAAAAGTGATGGTCTTGTGAAGCGAGACTATCACTTTTATAAATTAATTCACCGTTAACTGATTTGCAAATACCATTAACTGATTAAAAAAAAATATAAATTAATTGTACTTATCTTTGATAGGAAAAAAAACTTTAAAAAACGTCAATGAAAAAGATATATGTTTTAATGATTGCGATGTGCATTATTGGGATGGTAAAGGGGCAATTACCAATTTCATATACTTTCAATAATCGGGATGATATTTCATATAAGGGTGCAGATTCAGGCATTAAGACTTATCCCTGGAATAATGGAATACTTTATCTTGGTTTCTGTTACGATTCCATTATGACAAAGGAGGGGTTTTCTATAACATTTTACGATACTTTAGGTGCTAAATTATGGAGCAAAGTTTACTATTCCGATTTATATTATATTTATCAGGCAAACGACATTATAACATATAACAATTCATCATTTTATGTTGGTGGAATTGTTTATAAGGATTCAATTAACCAAATTGACAGGTTTTTTGCTAAGTTCGATGCAAATGGAGATAGTGTTTTTACAAGAATATATCCTGAGACTGAACAAAACTGGTTAATGGATATGGATATTTACTCTTCCGATACCATTTTGTTTTTATGTGCCAAAACTTTAAATGATGCAGATCCGTTTACTAAAACTGTCATTTGCAAGGTAGATACATTTGGAAATATTGCCTATACTTATGAAGGACCAAATAGATTGTATATTCCATACCAAATACTTAAAGCTGCTGATGATATTTATGTTGGAGGTACCAGATCTATTAATCTATCAGGAAATTTAGGATATATCGTTAAAGTGTTTATTGATATGTATAATAATGACCTGAGTTTAGATTGTATTTTCAATCCAAGTACAACAACAAATGAATATTTCAGTAGAATGTTTATAAAAAACAATCAAATTTATCTTGCAAGAGATGTAACCGTTTTAAATCCTCCAAATCAAAATTTATTTTATCAATGTCGTCTTTCTAAAGTATCTTTTGATGGTTTTGTATGGCATTCTGCAAATTTTGGACCTTTAAATTTTGATGGAGCTACAGGTTCATTTTTAAGTATTGATAGTAATCTTTTAGTTTTACAAATATATTCTACACTGTATTTTATTGATGATAATTTGAATTTATTATATGAAAGCAATGATTTATGTTTCCCCAATTTCGACAATTCTTTTGGTGGTATATCGATACTACCAAATAAAATGCTGGCAGGAACTGGGACATATTTTCAAGATACAATATCATCACAAGATCATTGGAATTTTCTAACGGAAAACATTAAAAATTATGTTTTAAATGCAACAATTAAAGTGTTGGAAAATAAAAAAATAAATTCCGAAATATCACTTTATCCCAACCCCGCAACCTCCACACTCACCCTAAACCTTGCAGAGCTAAAAAATCTGCAAAACACAACAGTAAGTATTTACGATATACAAGGCAAAATACTTTTGCAGCAAAACAGAGTGAAGCCACAAACCGAACTTGATATTTCCGGGTTAGCCAAAGGTATCTATATTAGAAAGGAAAGCAATGAGA
>CAZYEM010000026.1:0-24374 GCA_964646395.1 uncultured Bacteroides sp. | reverse complement strand
ATATTAAAGTTTATCCAAATCCTGCAACTGATTATATTACAGTTGAAACTTCAGATTTAAAGGGAATTGACGCTTATTTCCAGATTTTTGATTTGCAGGGAAGACTTGTAATTTCGAAAAAAATGCAGGAAAACGATAATCAGAATATTGCTTTAAATACATTGCAAAAAGGGATGTATATATTCAGAATTGTGAATTCACAAACCACTATAGGTGCTGGTAAGCTAATGAAAGAATAAATAAACTATTACATTTCAATAAAAAAAGCAGATTATTTATTTTAACCTGCTTTTTTTATTGATTTTGTTTCTGATTGATAATTATTGGAAAAAATAGAATTAAAATCAGTTTCCTAACCGTAAGAAATTTGAACTGATATCAAAAATTAGTAATAGTTTATCTTTTTTCTTTTTCTCAATTTTTACTTCATACAATCTTTCCCCCATATTATTGTCAGAAAAAACTACTTGTTTAATTTTATATAAATTATAATATTGCTTTACATAGTCTTTGATTTTCTGAGGTGTATATTCAATTTTAAAATCATAGTTGGTTTTTTTCCATGCATTGTTTAAGTATTCAACCTTCATCTTCGTTTCATCATTAAGAAACTCAACTTTAATAAGGTCTTTATCTTTTTCCCAGTTAACTTTTTTTGCTGCAGCAAATTTAGCTTTAAAATCATTTACTATTTGTGGTGGAACATCGCTAACTGCCAGTTTTTGTGAAAATGCCGATACTGAAAACAGTATAGCTGCAAATACAAGATTTATTTTTTTCATTTTAAATAATATTGAATTTTTATTTACAAAATTAATTGTTTTATCTTACAAAATTAAAAATTTACCCAATTATTTTAATGTTTGTAAATATAAACTTTTAAAATCAACAATTCCAAACATTTGAGCTGAGGTAAATAATATAATTATTATAATAACCCAACGAACAAAATTAGCACCCCAACTTACTGCAAATCTTGAAGCAACATACGCTCCAATAATATTTCCAATAGCATGTATTAATCCGTATTCATAATTTATCTGTTTGTTATAAATAAAGACAATAATAGTAAATGGAGCATACAATAACACAATAAAAACTTTTAATGCATTGGCTTTTACTAAATCGTAACCTGCATTCAGAACCAGTCCTGCCAAAATAAAATATCCAACTCCAACATGAATAAAACCTCCATAAATACCTATAAAAAAGAAAATAATAAATTGAAATGGTGTTAACTTTCTATGTATTAGTTTCTGTTTCCCTTTAAGCCATTGCTGTGGTTTGTAAATAATGAAAAACATCATAATCAACATTATAACACCTATCGCCTGTTCAAAAAGTTTTTCATCAATATCAACCGCTATTTCTGCTCCGATAATTGAACCTATTACTGTTGGAATGCCCAATAAAAGCCCTTTTCGTGTGTCGAGAACTTTTTGTTTTTTAAAACTTGTTGTTGATACCAGTGTTTGCAATAGTACAGCAATTCGGTTGGTTCCATTCGCAATATTTGCAGGTAATCCAAGAAACATAAATAGAGAAATTGAAATTATGGTGCCTCCTCCCGCCAGTGTATTTATAAAACCAACAAGAACTCCAGATGATATTAAGGCAGTTACAATTAACCAGGACATAGAAACCAATAATAAAAAAGTGTGAATTTAATTTATTGTAAAATTAATGATTTACTCGAAATCACGTTGTTTTTTTCTTTAATTAATTGGATTAATTACTTTTCATTTAACCTGCTATGTTTACTTCCATATACAAAGTAAAGTAACAGTCCAATTACAAGCCAAATCAGGAATCTTAACCAGTTTGTAATCCCTAATTCGGTCATTAAATATAAATTAGTAAGTAAACCAGCAACCGGAATAAATGAAGATTGTTTTTTTATTGCATAATATGTAAGTAAAATCGCTATTACAATAAATCCATACATAGGAATCTGATGCTTAAAAATATTCCAGAATCCTTCATCATATTTAATCCCTGTGAAATTAAAATACCAGATAACTTCATCAGCATTAAAGAAAAACAATGCAGATATTATAAAAACCCATACCAAAGGTAACACATAGCGGCTATTAATATATGGAACACGATATCCACCTTCACTTTTCAGCGTATTTCCCATTCTTTTGTTATCCATAATCAATACTCCTCCCGAAACCAAAACAAAAGCAAATAATGTTCCAATACTTGTCAGATCAGTAACTTCGGTAAGATTTAAAAACAGCGAAGGAATAGCAACAATAATTCCGGCAATAATAGTAGCAAAAGCTGGTGTTTTATATTTTGAATGTAGTTTTGAAAAACGTTTTGGTAATAATCCATCACGACTCATACTCATCCATATACGAGGTTGTCCTACCTGAAAAACCAACAGAACACTTGCCATTGCTATTATTGCACTTATAGCGATAATCCCCGACAGATGTGTTAAATGTAATTTTTCAAAAGCATATGCCAGCGGATCGCCTACGTTAAGTTCCGAATAATGAATCATTCCGGTAAGAACCAAGCTAATAATTACATAAAGGACTGTTGTTATTGCCAATGCATAAATCATTGCACGGGGCAAATCGCGTCGTGGATTTTTGCATTCTTCGGCTGTAGTGGAAATAGCATCAAACCCAATATAAGCAAAAAAGACACCTGCAACTCCTTTTAAAACACCGCCTACACCATTTGGCGCAAATGGTGACCAATTGTCGGGATTTACATAAAATGAACCAACTCCAATTACCAAGAGTAAAATTGCAAGTTTAAGAATAACCATAATATTTCCTGCAACTTTGGTTTCATATATCCCTTTATAAACCAGGTATGTAATAAAAACAACAATTGTAAAAGCCGGAATATCTGCAATTATTTTAATTCCAAAAACACTTGGTGCATTACTCCATGCATTATAAGCTTCCTGAATTCCTCCCTTTAATTGATTAAAAGGTAATCCATTCGCTAAACTTTCCATTGCAGTATGATATCCTCTCGAAGCACTCAGGAAATCAGTACTAAAATATTCGGGAATTTTCATACCCAAACCATTCATCAATCCTGTAAAATAATCAGACCATGAAATGGCAACGGCTATATTTCCAACTGCATATTCCATAATCAGATCCCAACCAATAATCCATGCTACAAGTTCTCCAAAGCTTACATAAGCATAAGTATATGCACTTCCGCTTATAGGAATGCCCGATGCAAACTGAGCATAACACATAGCAGAAAAGCCACAGGCAATAGCCGTAAAAACAAAAAGTAATGAAACTGCCGGACCTCCGCTGGCAGCAGCAGTTCCTATAGTACTGAAGATTCCAGCTCCAATAATAGCAGCAATTCCAAGTGCAGTAAGATCTCTGACATTAAGATTTCTTTTCATACCCGAATTCTCATGCATTTGCATGTCGGCATGTTTAAGAATCATTTGGATGGTTTTTCGACGGAATAGTTTTTTCAATGGTTCAGATTTAAAATCGAAACAAATTTAAAAAAAATATCCTTCCGAATGATGAAAGAAATAAATAAATATTTTAGCTTTAATATAAATGATTAGAAATTTTTTTCTTAAATTTATCAGTTATGATATATGTTTAAATCATTATATGAACGGAATCTCTTAAAATTGTTTATCGTTCGTTGAACTTCAATTTTTAAAATATTCACAAGTATATTTATTTTTTAAATAGTTCATGATATCGCTTCGCTAGGTTCTCATTTACAATAGTAAATTGCGGTTTTTAAAATCTTATTAGTCTCAAAAAATCTAATTTTCAGAATCCCTCTGAAAAATTAATCTTCAAAAATAGCTTTAAGCAAATAGGAATCTTTTTCATTGGTTAGTTTTTCAAACACATACAAAGTATTATCTTTCCTATAAAACAGACCTAAATAAGCTTTCTTTGATAATTTTAAATCGAAACTTTCGATTTCTTGTAAAGTGTATATTTTTAATTTTTCCAGTTTCGATGTTATTTCATTCATATTAGATATTCTATTTTTTTATAATAATTATATGCTTAAGACATATTTTTTAATAAAAAGTTTTGCACATTGAGAACTTTAACAAAACTTTAATGATTTAAAAGTCCAAAAAATACATTCTGCAAAATTAATACCAAAAACAATATAAAATCGCAAAATATAATTTAATTCTGTAAAAAAAACAGTTAAAAACGCTAATCAATTGATGTTTAAATGCTTTAATTAACTGCTGTTTTTAAAAGAATCATTTATTCATTAATTACGATTATTTCTTGTTTTAAGTATAAATAATAAGCTTTTTTATAATTTTAATAATTCTTCCACTAAGTTCACTAATCCAATACTTGCTTTTTCTTTAATTATACTCAGATTTCTTACATAATAATTATCCCTGACATTAGGATCTATCAGATATTTGGGAATCTGATGCGGAACATAATCAATTAAACCGGCAGCTGGATATACAGCCATAGAAGTTCCAACAACCATAAATATATCGGCATGTGATGATAATTCGGCAGCAGGAATTATCAATGGAACATCCTCTCCGAACCAAACAATGTGAGGGCGCAATTGCGATGCTTTTTCGCACAAATCGCCTTTCTTCAGCTCCCAACCTTTTAAATCATAAATCAAACTATCATCAATAGTACTTCTTACTTTTTTCAATTCACCATGTAAATGTAAAATTTTAGTAGAACCTCCTCTTTCATGCAAATCATCAACATTTTGAGTAATTATCTGAACATCATATTTCTGTTCGAGTTTAGCTAAAGCAAAATGAGCTGCATTTGGTTCAACTTCGAGCAGTTGTTTTCGACGTTGGTTATAAAATTCAATTACCAGCTCCTGATTCTTTTGCCAGGCTTCAAAAGTAGCTACATCTTCAATGCGATATTCTTCCCATAAACCATCACTGTCTCTAAATGTTTTTATCCCACTTTCGGCACTTATACCTGCTCCGGTTAATACAACTATTTTCTTCATCTGAATTTCTTTTTTACAAAAGTAATAATTAGGCTATCATTTTTAAATGTTTTTTAAAAAAAATTGATTAGTTTTGAAGAGTTTCTTTCAAATGAATTATAGTAAATGCGAAAAATATCATTAACCGAAAAAATCATCCTTAACTTCCTGCTTCTTGGTGTTGGAATGCTGGTAATTATTGCAACTTATTCGTTTTATACATCAAAAAATGCATTGATGGAACGCACTTTTGAACAATTAACTTCTGTAAGAACAGTAAAGAAAAATCAGATTGAAAGTTTTTTCAGCGATAGAAACAGAGATATCCGTTTGATTTCAGGATCTGAAGATGTTAAAAAACTTCTTTCCATACTTAATAATCATTATCAGGTTTTTAAATCGACAAAAAATATAAATACTCAGATTGACGAAAATCAGATTAACGAAGAGTACAACCGGTATTTACGGTTATATTTAAATTCGTGCGGATATTACAATAACTTATTAATATTCAATCAGAATAATTTTGGATTAATAATAAAAACCAGCAACAAACACGGAAATATTATCTCTTATGATTCTATTTCCAACTATCCGCTTAATGAATTAAAGGATAGCATTTATAAAACGAAAAAGGTTTATCTGCAGGATTTTAAATTAAATAAAATCACAAATAACGCTGCAATGTATGTTGGTGCACCCTTATTTGGTAACAATAAGCAAATAATTGGAATTATTGTGCTCGAAATTTCTTATGATGCCATAAATGCGATAATGTTCGAAAACAATCCACACAATGGTTTGGGCAAAACAGGTGAATCCTATTTGGTTGGAAATGATAATCTGATGAGAAGCAGTTCGCGTTTTCATGAAAATGCTTTGCTGAAAACCAGCGTAAAAACGAGGGCAGTAAACAATGCATTTGATATAAACTCAGGAACTGAAATTATAAATGATTATAGAAAAATAGATGTGCTTTCTGCTTATATACGCTTAAATATTCCACATCTCAGATGGTGTATCATTGCCGAAATAGATTTAAAAGAAGCAACAATCCCGGTTTACAACCTAAGAAATAATACAATGTTTATAAGCATATTGCTTGCAATGGTTTTGTTTATATCTGCTTTTTTAATTTCTAGAAGAATTACCAGACCAATTATTAAATTAAAGGATGCTGCCATTAAAATTGGGAAAGGTGAATTTAACGAACAATTACCTGTATATTCTAATGATGAAATTGGTGCATTAACCGAATCCTTTAATTTTATGATGAGCCATCTGGAGCAGCAAAGTATTGAATTGCAACAGGAAAGAAAACTCAGGTTACAATCGGTAATTGATGGACAGGAAATGGAACGTCAACGTCTTTCTCGCGAATTACATGATGGGTTGGGGCAATTGCTTATCGCTATAAAATTAAGATTGGAAGGATTGATTTTTACCGATCGTTCCAAGCTGATTTATACGATTGAAGGTATAAAAAAGCTTTTCGACAGTACTATAGATGAAGTAAAACGTATTTCTTATGATTTAATGCCTGCTGTATTGTTCGAATTTGGTTTGGCAAAAGCTATCCGCAATTTATGTGATGATATTGAAACCCGTTCGCATATTAAAATGTTTCTGATTTTTGAATGCGATTCGGATAAACTTGATAAATTACAGAAAACCTATCTGTTCCGTATTATACAGGAAGCCATGAATAATATTGTTAAACATGCAGAAGCTACTGAAGTTGAAATTTCTCTTAAAGTAAAGGAAAACAATATTCATCTTTTTATTGCGGATAATGGCAAAGGTTTTAATCTGGAAGAACGGATACATTCGCTTAATACCAATGGAATATATAATATGAGAGAGAGGGTTAATCTATTAAATGGCAATTTTGAAATCAATTCCATAATAAAAAAAGGATGCAGTATTAAAGTTGTCATCCCTTTAGTTACAAAACAAAATAAGGTTGATCTATTAAGAAAAGCGACTTCTTAAACTCAGAACTCCTGATATAGATTAATAAATATGGTTATATAAAGGGATAGTTAGCAAAAAAAACAAATAAGAAATAATAATATGTTATTCAAATGAAACAATTTACTTTTATCAGTCTGTTATTTATTGTGTTAAACTTAAGTATAACTGCACAAACATCATTTATTGCCGGAGATCTTAAAGTTATAATTGACAATAAGGCATGCTTTACTGAAATCAAAAATCTTAAGACTAAGCAAAACTATTTATCAGGAGATACAATTTCGCCTCTTATTACATTGGTTTCGCAAGGTAAAAAAGTTATTCCATTGGCTTCGGGTTATAATAATGATAATCATATTATTTCATTAAAATATAGTTCAGGTGTAACTATAGATGTAAGGATTATATCTAAAAAGTCGCACTTGACTTTTGAAATTGTAAAAGCTGAACCTAAAGATAAAATTGAAGCTATTGTTTGGGGACCGTTTCCTTTAAATATTTCCAAAACAATAGGTGAGATCATTGGAGTGGTAAGAGACGATAAGGTTTCTGTTGGTTTACAGGTTTTAAATGTTAAAACTGATGGTGGCGATTATTCTCCGGAAGGAAATCCTTTTGCAAGAGGAATGGCAGCCATTGCAAAGCCTTGGGGAAGTAATATTCAGGCATACACTATCAATAGGGAATTACAAAGATATATTGATAGTTGGAATGGAGAGAATAAGAACACTCCTGTTATTCCTATAAAAGGAGAAACCGTAGCGGGAAGCAAAATTGCTCTTTTCAGTTGTGATGAAACTAATACGCTGGATTGGATAGAGAAAATAGAACTTGCTGAAGGATTACCTCATCCAATGTTTAATGGGGTTTGGATGAAAAAAGCTTTTCGCCGCGGACATTCGTATCTTATTGCAGATTATACCGAAAGTAGTATTGATACACTTATAAATTATACCAAAAGGGCTGGATTAATTTCTTTATATCACAGCGGTCCGTTTAGTAATTGGGGACATTATAACTTGGATACTACTTCATTCCCAAACGGTAAGGCTGGTATGAAAGAATGTGTTAATAAAGCTAAAGCTGCTAATATATATCTGGGAGTGCATACTTTAACTAATTTTATTAATACTGATGATAAATATGTTACTCCATTGCCAGATAAAAGACTTGCTTTAACTGGGTTTGGATTACTTGATGCTGATATTGATGAAAAAACAAAAGACATTCCGGTTTCTACCTATGAATATTTTAACAATACAAATTTTAATAATTTACATGCAGTTAAAATTGGCAATGAAATTATTCGTTATAAAAATGTGAGTACTACTTCTCCTTATAAATTAATTGATTGTCAGAGGGGTAGCTTTAATACAAAAGTTTCATCTCATTTTAAGTATGATACTGTTGGCAAACTTTACGATCATGCTTATATGGTTTTCTTTCCTAATCTTGATTTACAGAGAGAAATCGCAATAAATCTGGCGAAGTTTTTTAATGAAACAGGTTTAAATCATATGGATTTCGATGGACATGAAGGATGTCTGGCTTCCGGACAAGGGAATTATGCTATCAATTTATTTGCTGATGATTTCTATAAAAATCTCGATCATGCGGTATTGAATGGAACCAGTAATTCGAAAACCTATTACTGGCATATCAATACTTTTTGTAATTGGGGCGAACCCTGGTATGGTGGTTTTAAAGAAAGTATGCAGGAATACCGCATCAGCAATCAGAGCTTATTCGATAGAAATCTGATGCCTCACATGTTGGGTTGGTATTTGCTTACCAAAACTACAACAATAAGCGAAATGGAATGGATGCTTGCCAGAGCAGCAGCTTATGATGCTGGCTTTGCTATGGTTACTGGAATAAAATCTGTTGAAGAAAATCCGGTTGGTACATTACTTCTCGATTTGATTCGTGAATGGGAAGATGCCCGATTAAGTTCGGCCTTTAACAGCGAACAAATTAAAAGACTGAAAGATTCAAAAAATGAATTTCATTTAGAGAAAATAAAAGAAAAAGAATGGAATTTATATCAATATCATATTTCAGATATATTTACTCATAAGAAAACAGAAAAACAACCCGGAGAACCTGGCTTTTCAATTTGGAAATTTGAAAATAAATGGAGCAAACAGGCTTTCCAGTTTAAGTTGTTTGCCAATGGAGAAAAAGGAGAAATCAGCAATATCAGAATTATCATTGATAATTACAATGAGATTCAAATTCCTTTCGAACTTAAATCGGGACAAACAATTATATGTGACGGAAGTAATCTGTTGAAAATATATAATGAAAAAGGAAAGCAAATCAATGCAGTTACAATTAATAATATTCCTGAATTAGAAAATGGAATGCATCAAATAACTTTTGATGCTAAATTTTCGGAAGACGAGGATCTGAAAATTGAATTTAATGTAAAATTACAGGGTAAAGCGGAGATAGTTACAGGTAAATAGTTTTTTTTATTGGTGTTAGTTTTTATTAATGAAGTGGTTAATTAAAATACGATTAAAATAATTATTATCAGTAAACTGAATATTTTTGGGTTTGTATAGAAAATATTTTTTTGTTAAAAAAATTAAAATATTGCATTTTTATATATTATCTTTGTGAGAACAAAAAACAAATATCTTATGAATAAAAAAATATACTTATTATTGTTTGTTATATTTACTTTAGCAAGCAACTACAGCAATGCTCAACGATTCGGATTAAAAGTTGCATTTAGCAAACCCGACTACAAATTTGAAGACGTAAGGCAGGATAAAACACAGCTTTATCAAGGATACCAGATCGGTATCTATGGCAGATCAGATAGCAGGATTTACCTTCAACCCGAAATTTACTACCACAAAAAAGAAGGTAGATTTACAAATGAGCCCGGCAAGCAAGAATTTGATCAGTCGATAACATTGCATACCATTAATATTCCATTGGTATTGGGACTAAACGTAATAAAACACAAGAACTTTACATTACATGGCTTTGGCGGTGTGCAATCAGCAGTAGTTGTTGATAATAATATTACCTCTCAAAAGCCTTTTGCACCGATTACAAAAAGTAATATTGAAAATATAACTGTAAAATATTTCTGGGGTGCAGGTATTGATTTATTCTTCCTTTCATTTGATGTAAGATATTACACAGAACCTATTAGTACAATAAGTGAGTCAAATGATTTGTCTTTCCCATATCTGAAAAACTACTACACATTTAATTTAGGTTTGAAATTACTTAAATAAGAGATAAGCATTTTCAATTTGAATTAATAAAAACTTTGAAAAGCACATTTTATTAAAATGTGCTTTTTGCTAATTTTACCATTAGTCAAGATATTTAATTTATTAAAGCTTCAACGCTATCAATAAAAAATTTGATATCTATAAGGTTGCAATTATTAAATTTCAGCTTATATATTTTTTTCAATTATACTACCACTAAACAGCAAAATAATTTTCGAGAAGCTTAAGTGTGTTTTCGTTGGTTTGCAAATCATGAACAATCAAGCCTTTTTCGAGAACAACAATACGTTCACAAACTTCTGTTACGTGATTTAAATCATGGCTGGAAATCAATAGTGTAAGATCATATTTTGTTTTTAATTCCTTTAAAATCCTTTTTAACCTAATCTGACTGCTTGGATCAAGGTTTGTAAATGGTTCGTCTAAGATTAATATTTCTGGATTGCCCATCATAGCTGCTACTATTCCAATCTTTTTCTGATTTCCTTTCGAATAATCACGAATATATTTCTTTTGTCCTAATATCTCATCATTAAAAAAATCAGCATATATATTTAAAAACTCCGCTATATCGCCTTTTGATAAATTGTGCAGTTTTCCTATAAAATTAAAATATTCTTCAGCTGTAAGAAACTCTATAAGAAAAGCTTCGTCAAGATATGAACCTGTATAATGCTTCCAATCCTCGTTACCTGCAACATTTATATTTTTTGAAGTAACACTTCCACTACTTGCTTTTATTAAATCAAGTATCAGTCTGAAAAAAGTGGTTTTTCCTGCTCCGTTGTTTCCAACCAATCCAAAACTCTCCCCTTTATTGATTTTTAAATCATTTAAATTTAAAACCGTTGAACCACTATATTTTTTTGTAAGATTATTTACTGTTATCATTTTTGTAATACATTATAAATTAATAATTAATGCTGTCTGAATCCTTCTGCGATTTCATATTTCTTTTGGTAAAATCTATTGATTATAATTTTTTGTATAGGTTTAAATAAAATAATCCCAATTAAACCGATACTTCCAATCACTAACAATCCAATAGTTGGCATATCAGCTAAACCAAAGGGAATATATATTAAAATTGGCAAAAGCATCATTGGCAAAACAACAATAAAGTTTGAAACTCCAACACCTTGATAATTAAATGTTGCACTCTTGCTTAAATCGAGATATTTTTTGTTATTCATAGCGAAATACAACACAATATAAAGATTAAAGCCCATATTAAAAAGAAAGCAAGCAAAATTGATGTATAACAATTTGATATTGAATAAAAAATAGGGAGTTGTAATCAGAAAGGAAATTACTGTTACACTGGCAAGTAAAGTATATTTTGCTTGAAAATATTTCTGAAAATTAAAACCTTTTGTCAGCAAAGCATCGAAATAACTACTTTCCCAACTGATAAGATAATTACCATAAGTCATCATAAATCCTCCTGAAATAAAAATACCAACAAAAATAAGCATTGCACTCATATTCATATATATTTCCTGTGGATAGAAGAAAAAACCGTATAACAAAAACAGAGGAGTCATATAAATAATGGATTTGGGGCGTTTGTTACGAAGCATTAATTTTACTTCCAGATTCATAAGTTCACCTATCACTCCAAAGCGATTAAAAAACCCGACTCCAACGGTGCTTACTGCCTTTTGTGAATTATTTTTGCTGATATTTTCCAGATAAGCGTTTTTTATTAAAAAAGAAAAATTGATATAATAAATACAACTAACTGCTAATATTGGAATTATAATAAGAAAAGGTTGTAACAAAATAGAAGTAAAAAAATCTTCTGATATTTTCTGTAATGAAAATATTTTATAGGTATCAAGCACAATCAAGACAGCAATCAATAATACTAATCCCAATACAATCAATGGTTTATTTCCAAGTTGCCGTTTTGCATAAGTAATAAGGTAATTATCGAAAAATAGGATAAGTAATAAAATAAACAACCAAAGAAAAGCTATTTCTATACTATAAATGCTACTAACGGCATTAATTGCGAAAGGGATAAAAATTACAAAATAAAAATAGTTTGCAGGATTAACAACAGAACGACCTAGTAAATAATGTATTAGGGAAGAACGCTTTACTGGAAGATGCAAATAAGGTTGAATACTTAGCGTAGGAACAGTTTGACCAAGAAACCTGATTAATAAATCAAAACCCATGAAATAAAACAACAATCCGTTGAATTTTATTACCGGGTTTTCATCTGGAAATATTTCCATAATTATTTTATCTGAAAACAATCCCAATAAAAAGAAATTAACTAAAAAGTATAGCATTAATATTCCTAAAATAATGTTTAGTGCTATGCTTTTTTGCCAAATGGATGAACGAAGAGATTCTTTCCATTTGTTCTGAAACAATAATTTATAAATCATAGAATTTAATTTTATTAAATCAAAAACGAAATTAAATTTTTTATACTATATATTAAAAAAAAATTAGACAAAAGCATAAAAAAACAGGTTGAAATTATAGTTTATCAAATCAGCTTTTCATTTTCAAAATGTCTTTTAGAATCTCTTAAACTTTTTTTCTCCATATTTTTCATAAATGCATCTGTTAAGTCAACTCCTGTTTGGTTTGCAATACATATCAACACAAACAAAACATCTGCTAATTCATCTGCAAGTTGCTTATCTTTATCCGATTCCTTAAAAGATTGTTCCCCGTATTTACGTGAAATGATTCTGGCAACTTCACCAACTTCTTCAGTAAGCAGAGCCATATTAGTAAGTTCATTAAAATAACGGACACCTGTTGTTGTAATCCATTTATCAATAATTTCCTGAGCTTGTTTTATTGTTATATCGTTCATTTATCATATTTTAAATCCATATCCTAATCCAAATCTGAAAATTAATACCATAATAATAAATGTAACTATTAACTTCGTATTTATACGTTGTGGTGTATCTTCTTTAACAATTTTAAGTTTATCATAATTGGGTTTTAATATTACAGGCACTATAATAAAACCCATAACTGCCAATATAAATACTTGATATGGTTTTACATCGGGTAAACTTATAAGGAAAATAAAAATATTTCCAATAATGTATGGAATCAAAGCTTGTCCTACTAAAAAATATGTTCGATTCGATTCGGATATCAGAGATGAGTGATGAGCTGTTTGTAAAAATGGTTTTGTTGAAATTGAACCGATTACAATTAATAAAATAACACAGATAAACGTAAATGTTATATTTAATAGTAATTGAAAGAATAACCAAAGCATTACCAATCCAAACCCTTTATTGGTTAAAACACCTGCAATATAAGCCCCAAAAAACATATTAAATGAATGTAATGTACACCATAAAAAGAACAATTTGGCTAATCCTGGTTTTTTTCTGAAATAATGAAAAACCCTGAAAAGGATAAACCCAATTACTAATGATACCATTGGACCAATAAAAGAAATTAAAATCACATTGTTTCTTGTCCATAAATTTGAATACGAACGAATTAAAAAATCTGTTTTGAAAAAATAAATAATAGTTTGAATATTATAAGCTCTTGCCATTAATGATGTAGCAACCTGATATAAAAAATAAGTAAAAAAATAGGCAATAATAAATAAGATACTTGAAGTTATAATATTCGTTATAAAACTTTTACGATTTTCAATTTCCTTTAGCCATTTTCTTATATCTACCAATGATTTATAAATTCTATATACGTAAAGCTCGAAAAAGAATCTTCGTTTTTCAATAAAGAAATTCCATGCTTTTTTTCTGTTCTTCCTTCTTATCTCTCTTATTTCAGTACTATTCCAGTAAGCAATTTTTTTAAAGAACATATTTATTCTGAAATTGAGATATCTATAAAATTCTTTTCTTTTTTTCCGACGATAATATCTGCTTTCTTTACTAAACCATTTTTTAAATTTAAAAAGACGATAATTATATTTATGGAGTGTTAATTTAAGAGATTCTTTATTCCTTTTTGCTTTTCTTCTTCTGGTTTTCTTTGAAAAATTAGCTAAAAATTTAAAGAGAATAATATCAAGTTTATATAAAAAAATATTGAATGAACTATTTGATTTGTTTTTGGAAAAAAGTTTCTTACTCATATTTTCAATTTTTTCTTATTTTATTTATAATTATCTATTCTGTTTCTTTTATTAAAATTTAAGATATATATTTCAATATCAGATAATAAATTTTCAATATCAGATTTTTTATTTATTTGAAGATTTGAAACTGCTAAAACCCCGGGAATATTTTTTAAAAGTGAGGTTAATGTTTTTAATTTAACATCATTTAAATAACTGTTGGAAATCAATAAATAATCAAACATTTTCCATTCATTCACAAGAATACCATCTTCGCTTCGGTTTGCAATAATATAATATGACGTGTAATTTTCTTTATCTTCAAAAAGATAAAACGGGAATTTCAATGAATCTTCGATAGATTTTACAAAAAAATTAAATTCATCGAGACGAATGAAATTAAAATTTCTTATTTTATTTAGAAAATGAACAAACCTATAATCAGCAATATGACATGAAATTCCAATAATAGAAAAATCACAATCAGATTCCAAAGTTAATGTTCTCTTCTTTAATGCCATTTATATTAAAAATTGAAAAGCGAAGTTAAAAATAATTTAGGATTCTGATATATTTTTATAAAAAAAATTATCTGGATTTCTGAAAATTGCTTTTTCTTCGTTGAACTTAGGAGATATATTATCCTCCTTTTTTATAAATAATTTTTTCTATTTATTTTTTCCAATATATTTGTAATCCTGCATTTTATAAATATTTACAAAACTATTTTCAAATCCATTATTTTCACCTATATGCTTAAAAATATAATTGGATTGAAGGTTGTTAACTTTTATTTTTGGTAAATTATTAATGAAATCATCACTATATTGCATTAAAGCAGTAAGAAAAAATAAAGCAACATCATGAGCTGTAAATGCCACATCATTAGGTTCTGCATTATATTTTGCTCTAAAATCCAATATAAAATTCTTTACATCAGCATTTTCATAATCCACAAAATAGGGCTCAAAGAAATGGGTGTTTAAATTTAGAAAATATTCAGTTTCTATTTTATCGTAATTTTTCCATTGCAATGGTGCAATTATTGTAATATTCTGTTCATTACTGTTTTTAAGTGTTCTAACAAAATTTGTTACAAATATTTCATTTTCAATCAATGTAATAAGAATGTTATCTCTGTTTTTTGATAATTTATTTTGTAAACCGGAATATCCTACCTGATTATAGATTATTTCCTTTACTGAGCCTTCGCTGGTAATATTTTGCTTAAATTCATCATTCATCGATTTTTTTATTGCTTCTGCACGTTTTTTTTCCAATTCCTTATTATTATGAATTAATAAAATATTGGCATTTGGAAAGCTATCTGTAAGGTATTTTGCAATATTATCAACCTGTGATTGGTAAGAAGGAATCAGCTTGAAAACATAAGGATTGTTTTCTATTATGCTTCTTCGTTCTGAAAAAGGATTGATGATGGGTATTTTTTGTGCTTTTGCAAAATCAGCAACTTGTTTGAAAGATTTATAGAAGAAAGGACCAATTATCAAATCCATTTTTGCTAAATCGTTTTTCTTCAAAAACCACATATTTATTGCACTATCTTCCGGAACATCAAAGGTGTGAATCTTAATTTTTAATCCTTGCCTGGCTAATGAATCTGCAACCATCATAAATGCTTCATAAAACTGAATATATTTGAAAGATTTAAAATTATCAGCAGTTTTCTTTTCAACCATCAGGCTTTCAATATTTATATCTTCTATATTTTTTAAATATAAAGGTATCAACAGAGCAACGTTATATATATTGTTATCCCTTTTTTTTGTGATTTTTTTTTCTTCTGGTTTCTCTGTTTTCTCAACAGTTTTTTCATTTATTAGTTGTGGCTTCTCTTCTTTAATTGCAGTTTTCTTAAATGGAATTTTAATTAACATTCCAACTTTCAATCCATCTTTAAGTTCAGGGTTAGCATTTATAATTTCTTCTTCCTCAACATTATACTTTCTGCTAATGCCAAACAAGGTTTCTTTACTTAAAACAGTATGTGTTTTAAATGCAGAATCTGCTTTTATTGATATATTTGAATTGTTGTCAATTTTCACTGGAATATAAATTATCTGACCAATTTTTAAATGAATGTTTAACGTATCGGTTTCCAGTGTTTTTATATCTACTTGATAAGCTTTAGCAATAGAATATAAAGTCTGACCTTTTTCAACCTTATGTAAAAATACTTTTTGCCCATTAATGACTTCAATTTTATCAGATTTTATTATGCCAATATCTTCCTGTGCATTGGTTTGTATTATAAAACCAAAGAGAATTATAAATGTTAAGATTAGTTTTTTCATGATTTTGCTTTCAATATTAATTGTTTATTCCCACTCAATTGTAGCTGGCGGTTTTGAACTTATATCATAAACCACTCTGTTTACACCTTTTACTTTATTAATAATATCACTCGAAACTTTAGCCAGAAATTCATAAGGAAGATGTGACCAATCTGCTGTCATTCCGTCAGTTGAACTAACTGCCCTCAAAGCAACTACTTGTTCATAAGTTCTTTCGTCGCCCATTACACCAACCGATTGAATAGGTAGCAGTATTGCTCCGGCTTGCCATACTTTAGTGTAAAGATCTTGTTTCTTTAACTCCTCAATATAAATAAAATCCACTTCCTGTAAAATACGAACTTTTTCAGGAGTTATATCACCTAAGATTCTGATTCCTAAACCAGGTCCTGGAAAAGGATGTCTGTTTAATAATTCGTCTTTCAACCCCAATGCTTTACCAACTCTTCGGACTTCATCCTTAAACAAAGTATTTAAAGGTTCAACTATTTGTAATTTCATATAATCGGGCAAACCGCCTACATTATGATGCGATTTGATTGTAGCAGAAGGACCATTAACCGACATAGATTCAATAACATCAGGGTAAATAGTGCCTTGTCCCAACCACTTAACATCTTCAATTCGATGTGCTTCTGTATCAAAAACATCAATAAAGGTTTTCCCTATTGCTTTACGTTTGGTTTCGGGCTCTGAAATTCCCTTTAATGCAGTATAAAATAATTCTTTGGCATCAACTCCAGTAACATTCAAGCCCATATCGTGATAGGAATGTAAAACCGTTTCAAATTCATTTTTTCGTAATAAACCATTATCTACGAAAATGCAGTGTAAGTTTTTTCCTATAGCTTTATGCAGCAAGATGGCTGCAACAGAAGAATCTACGCCACCTGATAAACCCAAAACCACCTTATCGTTTCCTAATTTGTTTTTTAATTCTGCAATGCTTGCTTCAACAAATGAAACCGGAGTCCATGATTGTTCGCATTTACAGATGTTTACCACAAAATTTCTTAATAAAATCATTCCCTCAGATGAATGGTAAACTTCGGGATGGAATTGAATTCCATACGTTTTTTCTTCTCTGATTTTAAAAGCACTTACCCTTACATTTGATGTGCTTGCAATGATTTCAAAGTTTTGAGGAACCGTAAGAATAGTATCACCATGCGACATCCAAACTTGTGAATCATCTGTCATTCCTTTCATTAATTCATTCGTGTGATTAATATATGATAGGTTTGCCCTTCCATATTCGCGTATGCTTGACGGCAAAACTTCGCCTCCATTGGTATGCGATAAAAACTGTGCACCATAGCACACTCCCAATAGCGGTAATTTCCCTTTTATTAATTCAAGCTTTGGATTAGGTGCATTTGCATCACGCACAGAAAAGGGACTTCCCGATAATATTACACCTTTAATATCTTTGGTAATTTCAGGTATTTTATTGAAAGGATGAATTTCGCAATAAACATTTAATTCCCTTACCCTGCGGTATATTGTGAACCGAAATCAAGAATCAGAATGGTTTGGTGCATAATGCTTTATTTTTATTTGTTAATTATAAGATTCATTTCGTTACTGTTTTGTCTGCCATCTTCAACAGTAATTTTTAATTGATTGCTCCCGTTTTTCAGTTTATCATCAACATTATAAGTTAGTTGATTGTTTTGACCGTTAAATGTCATCAGTATCCATTTCCCATTTAATGTTGCCCTGTATTTTGCTATTCCCGATAAATTATCACTGAC
The DNA here is from genome assembly GCA_964646395.1 of uncultured Bacteroides sp. Classification (GTDB taxonomy): domain Bacteria; phylum Bacteroidota; class Bacteroidia; order Bacteroidales; family JACABE01; genus JACABE01. Next base: position 6,040 of record CAZYEM010000026.1, on the reverse strand, counting down.
TTTGAAATCAATTGTTTTTTGATTTATCGATATTGGTTTCTGACTAAAATTCAACGGTTTAATTAAAGGTGCAATTGTATCAATTGAAACAGCAAATTTACCAAAAATATTGATATTAGTCCTAACAAATCCATTGCTAAATTTTCCACCTTCCGAAACTATTTTCCCATCATCATTAATTCTTACTATCAATAATTTACTTTTCAGGCTATCTGATATACTATCTGTTTTTATCGAAATTGAAATATTTCTGTGAATAGGAATTGTATTATCATGTATTTGAAAGGTATTTGAAAGATATTTTCCTTCATTACTCATTTCCCTCTGATTTAATTCAATATTTTCATATATGGAATTTGCTGGAAAAAAAATCTTTAAATTTTCAGTTTCAAATGTATCCGCTAAGTTATAATTAATCAACAAATTACTGTCAACTGTTATTAGTTGTTTTGCTAATATATTACTATTGTTATTTTTAATTGGAAAGCAAAGCTGACTAAAATTACCCTCAAAATCTGAAACTTTATAGTTAATCTGATGTGGATTATTGTCGTTGAGTTTAATAATTCCTTTATTTAGTGTCGAATTATACATACTCAACTTATTACCGGATAATATTTTTGATTGCTGATATTTCTTTCCTGTTTCGATATAAGTTTTATAATTAATAAAAGCATTGATATAACGGGTTTCATTAAAAGAAAATCTTTCAAAAACTATTTTGCTGACTATTATTGTATCAAGCCAAAGCTCCAGTTGATAAATTCCATTTTTTGCTTTATTATTATTCATAAGATCATAAGTGGAAATACCCATTGAAAATAATGTTGGAAAAATCATGGTATCTTTTGTGTCAATAAAGTAATTACCATTTAATGATTTAATATCCAGATTAAAATCTGTTCCTGTAATTTCATCAAAGCATTTAATTCCTTCAATAATTGGTGGAATGCTATCTTTTACTTTATATCCAAAAAGTAATGGATTAATAGGATGTTCCTTTTTTTTATCTCTTATTTCAAAATGAAGATGAGGACCTTCGGTACCTCCTGTATTTCCTGAAATTGCAATAACCTCAGCCTTTGTTATTTTTATTTTGTTTTTTGGCACAGTAAGATCCACTTCAAAACTTTCTTTTTCATATTGCATTTTACTCAAATAGGCAGTAATTTTTTCATTAAAAGATTGCAGATGTCCGTAAACAGTTACAAAACCATTTGGATGGGTTATATATAATGCATTTCCGAATCCATAAGCAGACACTTTGATTCTGGAAACATAACCATTTGCCGGAGCATAAATATTTAATCCTTCTTTCTCCTGAGTTCTGAAATCTACACCGGAATGAAAATGATTATTTCTTAATTCACCAAAAGAACCTGCAAGCTCCAATGGAATATCTAATGGTGATGCAAAATAGTTTTGTGGGTATTGATTTTGAGCCCTAATTTGTTGTACAATTAATAACAATAGTATGAAATATATTTTTCTTAGTGCTGACTTCATTATTTATTAATTTTGATAAAGATAAAAAATAAAGCTACCATCAGAACACCTGCTCCTGAAAATGCAAACATGATTGAAGGATTTATCATAAACAATAAACCTCCGATACTACTAGCCATTAGAGCAAAAATACTAACAAAACTTGTGTAAAAACCAATGGCAGTTGCTGTTTCTTTTTTATCGGAGATGTTGGAAATTAGAGCTTTACTCACACCTTCAGTAGCAGCAGCATAAATTCCATATAAGAAAAATAGAATTCCAAAATGCCACCATTCCATAGAAACAGACATTCCAAGATAGACTACTGCAAATACAATTAAACCAAAAATCAAGGTTTTCCACATTCCAATTTTATCGGCTATAATTCCGATAGGTAATGCAAATAAGGCATATATCAGATTATAGAAAATATAAACGCCAATCATCTGATAATCGCTCATTCCTTTGGCTTTTAATGCCAGTAGGAGGAAAGCATCGGAACTATTGAAAAAAGCAAAAGCCAGAAGACCAATTACAAGTAATTTATAGTTTCTTGAAGCAATTTTCCAATAAGATAAATAGGAGAGGAAACCAGGTTTTTTGAGAGGTTTAACTGAGATTTCTTTTTTCTTTTCTTTGATAAAAAAAGTAAGAATAATAGAAAAAAAGCCAGGCAAAAAAGCAATGATAAACAACCATTTATATTGTTCTGGATTATAATACAAATAAATTAAAGCCAGTATTGGTCCAATTGATGCACCTAATGTATCAAAAGCGCGATGAAAACCAAAAACCCGTCCTTTATGTTCGGGAATTGTTTCATCGCTAAGCATAGCGTCACGTGCACCGGTTCTGATGCCTTTTCCTAATCTGTCGGAAGTGCGGGCAGCAAAAATCCATAAAGGGCTGGTTAGAAATGCCATCATAGGTTTAGAAATGGCACTCAGCATATATCCGAACTGAACAAAAGGTAATCGCTTGCCTGTTGTATCTGATAAATTACCGAAATATCCCTTGCTTAAACCGGCGGTTGCTTCTGCTATTCCTTCCAATATTCCAATGAGGACTATCGAAAATCCAATCGATTTTAAATAGACAGGCATCACAGGATAAAGCATTTCGCTTGCAATATCATTAAAAAAACTAATAAAGGAAACCAGTAAAATGGTGCGGGTGATTATTTTTTGTTTTCCCATTTAATTTTAAAATTATATAAAACATTATTTAAAACAAAGATACAAAGTTATACCCGATTTAAAAATTCAAACTGATTTCAGATAGTAACAAATATTTGTTAATAAAATAGATGGATTCTGGAATTATTTTCCTCTAAGAAAACAAAATTCAGCATAATTGACAAGTTTAGGAAATGTGGATATAAGGATTTAAGTGAAAAATGAAACCAATAAAAGTAAGAGTCTCTTTTTAATATCCAAAACGCTGATAATGTATTTTATAATGCTTTAAAAAATATTAAAATCACAAAATATCTCAACAAACTAATCAATTATTTTCTGTTTTTCATAATTTCTGTGTTTGATACAATGATAAGAATAACAATAATTTGCAATTATATTTTAATAACTTGGAGTACAAGGTTAAATAAATAATTAATATTCTTCAATATGCAATTTCGATATTTTATAGCAAACAACTTACTGAAATTTAATTAGCAAATTTAAGTTCAACGAAGAAAAACTAATTTTTAGAAGTTCCGTAAATAGATAGGGAAACTTTAAAAACGAATAAAGTTTTAATAAAAGAGTTGTTTTTTAAAAAAGTGTGTAATTAAACAAACAAATGGTATATAAAAGCCTTGCAAACTATTTGATTTACAAGGCTTTTAGTTTGTTTGTTGTGGAGCTGCAGGGAAGCTCTTCATGCTTGCAACTAACTTATAATCATTTTTATTTGTATTGTCTATTTTTTCTATTATATATTTTCTATCTGTATTTTTCTATTGTTTAATGTATAGAAATAGAAAATTTATACGATTTTTCACATTATTATATAGTGCTTATCTGGCTTCTTTATTTATTATTTGCTGCATGAAATCGAGCTGTTTCTTTAAAGTTTCGTTTTGCTCTTTCAATGTATCAATATGTGATTCATATATCCTTTTTAAATTTTCTATTTGCTGACTGGCATTTTGTTCAGTTGACTTAATTCTATTGTAATAATTAGATGGTTTTGATAAAATATTTATGTCATCTCCTTTTAATTCATTTAGATCCCAATCATAATGCTTATATACCTTAAGTATATTTTGAAATTTAAAACTTTCATTTTTAATTCCTTTATAAAAAGCTGTTTCTGAAACACCCATGGTTTCAATAAACTTTTTCTTTTCAAGCTTCTCTATTCTAATATGTTCGTTAAAAATATCTATCCACATGTTATTTAGAATGAATATAAATTTACTCAAAAACACAACTTATTTACACTTAACTGTCGATATGTTGTATTTACATTGTATATTTGCAGTATAAAAATACTATAAATAATTTATAATAACAATATAAAAAAATATGGACAAAAATAAAAATTCTGAAAACATGATGCTTGACATTGATACACTGTTAGAAAAAACAGTAAAAATTGATGAAAAGTTTAAGAAAGCATTGAGACAATTACGCAAAAAATTACCGGTAAGTTGGGCTAAAACAATAGCAGATACTACCGGAAAAACACCCATAATGGTGTATAAAGTTATGAATGGAGAATGTAGAGATAAAGATGACACCATAGTGCTTAGAGCTATTGAACTTGCCGAAGCAGAAGTAAAAAAAATCACCAATCGCATAATAAAGATTAAAGCAATATGAGAATATCTGAAAGAGTTGAAAATGGTTTAGAGATTTACCGTAATGATAAAGGGCAGGTAAAAGTATTGATAACAGGTGAAAAAGTAGAATATACGGAATTACCTTCAATATTGAGAGAACTATTTCAGGCAGAACTGATAGCAGACAAAGCAGCTATTAAATGCCTTCATGAAATGAAAATAATGGATGCTGATGAAATGGAAATAAAATATGTCGGATGCCGATATGGATATATTGACAATATGAGCAATCTTGACGAAAACAATACCTACACTGATGCTCCAACCTGCTCAGAAATAAAAACCTGTCAAGGTTTTAATATTCTTTGTAAAGTTCCCAAAGGGAAAAATGGAACCCTAAGTCGTCAGGAATACCTGATAGTTACATTAGTGAGTATAGGAAAGCTCGATAAAGAAATTGCTGATGAGCTTAAAATTGAAATAAGTACTATCAGAACTCATCTGGCACGCATTCGCGAAAAGCTACGTGTAAATAACAGAATTGAAATAGCCTTTTGGGCAATGAACAAAGGGATAATATAAACAGAAAATAATAAACAAAGTGTTCCCCAACACGCAAATAATATTTTTTTTAAATACTTAAAAAATGGAAAAACAAACCAAAAAAGAAGAAAGCTGGATAATGGATTGTCAGGCTAGAAAAGCTTTTGAAATATGCAGCAATATAATGGATGTGATTGATGATTTGCTTCGAATATATGCTGATGATTGCCAGGAAGAACTAAAGCAAAGTTACAACCGGATTGAAACTTTGAAAAACAGCATAAAACAAAAGTGTTATGCACCACTTGAAACCAGAAACGAAATAAGGATAATTGGAAAATACATCCTTAGAATGGCTATGGTTATTGATTATAATTACTCTGAAAACTAAACCATTGCAATATGTATGTAGAACTAACCGACACCCATTTTAATATAATGGATGTGGATGTAAATACCTTGCTTGCTATTGAGACAGTAATAAGTAGTACAAACCTTGATAATACCGAGCTGAAGCAGGAAAGACGTGATAAGCTTATTGAGCTTAAATTTAGAATACTAACCGAAATTTATTCTTTTACAAATGGAAATGTCAACACTTGATTTTATACTGGGAATTAGTACAATAATAGTTTTGTATGTGGGAATTATATACCAGGGACGTGAGATTTATAAACAAAATAACAACAATAAAAATGGAAAAGAAAATTGAGAATTTAAAAAAAGAAATTTTAAGCGTATTTGAGCTTCCTATTGAAATGGGTAAAATTGAATTTATTTGCCATCAGGTTGAAGCAGCCGGTTGCATAGAAATTAAAAACTGGGGTAAAGAAATTGGTTTACTATCTGAAATACGAATTTGTCAGGTAGATGATTTAAGTGATAAATATGCTTTAATCAATATAAGAAAAAAAGGTATTCATAATATTTCGGCTACATTATTTTCGAAACGTTTTTCAAGAGAAGAAAATGCTAATAGCTGTATGATTGATGAATATAGCAAAATCTTAAATGAGTTAAAGCTTATAAAGAAATCATTAATAAAACGAAATGCAAAAGCGAAAATAGAATTATTAAAATCAGAACAATCGGAAACAGAATTATGGAAAGAAGAATAAGAGCTTTTAAAAGCGAAATAAGACAACATGTGAAAATAGGCAGAAACGACAGTTGCCCATGCAAAAGCGGTAAAAAATACAAACTATGCTGCCAACCGAAAGGGATTGT
>CAZYEM010000025.1:18216-24814 GCA_964646395.1 uncultured Bacteroides sp. | reverse complement strand
GTAGTTCAATACAAACCCCGAACTCAGGAGGAGCTGGACAGCATAAGAAATATCATTGAAAACCTGCCTTTTTATGAAGGATTACTCATAAATAATGAGACCAAAGCTACCCTGATGATGATAACGCTGGATAAGAAGAAATTAAATACCAAAAACAGGATTGAACTCATCAACGACATAAAAGCTGATGTTGATGCATTTGCTATAAAACAGGGTGTTGAAGTTCATTATTCGGGTTTGCCATATATAAGAACGGTAACTTCCAGAAAAGTAGAAAACGAACTTAAAATGTTTGTACTTCTTTCGCTTCTCATCGCTTCATTGGCATTGTATTTCTTTTTCAGATCCTTTAAAGCCGTAATTTTCCCAATGCTGATTGTTATAATAACAGTAGTTTGGGCAATGGGATTGATTTCTATTTTAGGCTATAAGATTACCATTTTAACAGGAATTATACCTCCGCTTTTGATTATTATTTGTGTAGAAAACTGTATCTTTTTCCTTAATAAATATCATCACGAATTTAGGGCACATGGGAATAAGGTTAAAGCATTATCGCGAATTGTTACAAGGATAGGAACCGCAAATTTACTTACTAATGCAACAACAGCTGTTGGTTTTGCAACATTTATTGTAACCGGTAACAAAATACTGATAGAATTTGGCGTAGTAGCTTCAATTACAATCATGTCAACTTTTATCCTCACGTTGGTTTTGATACCGATATTTTTCAGTTACCTTGCCCCACCCGAATTACATCACATCAAACATCTTGATAATAAGAACATCAACAGATTTCTGGCATGGATTGAAAATACAGTTACCTATAAGCGGAAAATTGTTTATCTGGTGATGATAATTACCCTTGGAATTGGTATATATGGTGTTACTTTATTAAAAACAACTGGAAATATAGTAGATGATATTCCTCAAAAAGATCCGTTATATGTTGATTTGCTTTTCTTTGAAAAGAATTTTAAAGGAATAATGCCTTTTGAAATTTCCATAGATACAAAAAAAGACAAAGGGGTTATGCGTCTTTCGGTCATTCGCAAATTAGACGAGTTGCAAAATGTAATTCATTCCTATCCCGAATTTTCAAAACCCATCTCTGTTGCTGAAGTGGTAAAATTTTCAAAACAGGCCTTTTACAACGGAAATCCTGAATATTATCAATTGCCCGATAACAGCGAAATGAGTTTTATGGCCGAATATCTGCCAAAAATTAATAGCAAAAAGAGAACGCTGATGAATTCATTCGTCGATACCAATTTACGTGTTTGCAGAATCAGTGTTCAAATGGCAAATATTGGAACTAACGACATCAAAAGAATACAGGAAGATTTAAGACCAAGAATTGATAGTATTTTTAATCCGGATAAATTTGATGTAAAAATTACGGGAACCAGTGTTGTATTTTTAAAAGGAACCAATTATCTGATAAAAAATCTTATTCAAAGTTTGGTTCTGGCTATAATTTTAATTGCCTTTTTGATGGCTGCTCTGTTCAGCTCGATAAGAATGATTATTTTGTCGCTAATACCTAACTTAATACCTCAGTTATTAACTGCTGCATTAATGGGATACATTGGTATTTCAATAAAACCTTCCACAATATTGATATTTAGTATCGCTTTGGGTATTTCGGTTGACAATACAATTCACTTTTTATCTAGATACAGGCTGGAACTAAAAATAAACAATGGTAATATACGCGAATCCGTATTATTTGCCTTAGGTGAAGCAGGTTACAGCATGATTTATTCTTCTGTCGTTTTATATCTGGGATTTTCCATTTTTATGTTATCTACTTTTGGAGGAACACAGGCAATGGGTTTATTAATCTCATTTACATTGCTTTTGGGCATTATCTGTAACTTATTTTTATTGCCTTCACTGTTGCTAAGTTTAGAAAACAAGATTATTTCAAAAAGATTTAAAAAACCTCTGGTTAAATTTTTCGATGAAAATGAAGAAAATAATAATGAAATAAAAAATTGATTTCTTTCGTTAGTAAAAATTATATTACTTTTATCGCAAAATTCTACAACTTGGATATTTATACTAAAAAAAGACGTTGGAAATGGATACTGTTTTTATCAGCAGTTGTAATTGTTATCATATCATTATGGTACACAAATACATTGGTAAAAAAAATTGCCAACGATGAGCGGAATAAAGTTAAAATCTGGGCAGAAGCTATTCAGCGTAAAGCCAATCTGGTAAATTATACGGAAGTTTTTTTCAGCAAAATAAAACAGGAAGAACGCAAAAAAGTGGAACTTTGGGCCGAGGCTTACAAAAAGCTGATGAATCCCGAACCGAATGAAGACTTAACGCTTTATCTGAAAATAATTTCGGAAAACACGAATATACCGGTTATTGTAACCGATAAAGATTTCAACATCCAACTGAGCAGAAATACAGAGTTTAATCCTGATACCGTAAAAGTGTTGCAAGGTGCTTTGCTTGAAGAATACTCACAGTTCGACCCTATTATGTACAGCGAGTATAATATTGTTTTTTATCTTTTTTACAAAGAATCAAAGCTTTATACCGGTTTAAGATCTGTTTTAAACGATCTTATTAAATCATTCTTTTCGGAAGTGGTTGATAATTCACTTTCCGTTCCAGTAGTAATTGTTGATAGTTTGAATCAGAATTTAATTGCTTCCGGAAATATAGATCAAAGCATTCTGAAAGATTCAATTACATTGAAACATGCGCTTGATAAAATGGCATTCGACAATACACCCATCGAAGTAAATATTGTTGGAACCGGTAAGAAATTCATTTATTATGAAAACTCGTTTTTACTTACACAGCTTAAATATTATCCATATATTCAGTTAGTTATCATTGGTTTGTTTTTATTGGTTTCTTATTTTCTTTTCAGTACCTCACGAAAATCGGAGCAAAATCAGGTATGGTTAGGAATGTCAAAAGAAACGGCACATCAACTCGGCACACCGCTTTCTTCGCTTATTGCCTGGCTCGAAATGCTTAAAATGAACGGGATTGAAAAAGAAATGACCGATGAAATTGAAAAGGATATTCAAAGATTAGAAACCATTACAAAAAGGTTTTCCAAAATTGGTTCCGAGCCTGAATTAACAAAGGAAAATATTGTTGATGTTACTAAAAAAGGGATTTCCTATCTGATTACACGCTCACCCAAAAAAGTTAAATATATTATTAACTTACCCGAAGACAAGGAAATAAATATTCCACTTAACCCTCATCTGTTCGATTGGGTTATTGAAAATTTATGTAAAAATGCAATAGATGCCATGGGTGGCGAAGGTGTTATAAGAATAGAAATGTTTGAGGATGACAAATTTGTATATATCGACATCAGCGATACAGGCAAAGGAATCTTAAAAAAGAATTTCAAAACCGTTTTCCACCCCGGTTATACTTCCAAAAAGAGAGGTTGGGGTTTGGGATTGTCTTTATCAAAAAGAATTATTAATGAATATCATTCAGGTAAAATCTTTATAAAATCATCAGCAGCAAACAAAGGAACTACATTTCGCATTATGTTAAAAAACAAAGCATAATGGCTGGTATTTATCTTCACATTCCTTTTTGCACTCAAAAATGCCATTATTGTAATTTCTTTTCACTGGCTTCAAAAAAAAATACAGCAGCTTTTGTATCTGCAATTTGTAAGGAAATTATTTTGCAAAAAGATTATTTACAAAAAGAAAGCATTTCGACCGTTTATTTTGGGGGTGGTACTCCTTCCTTACTTAATAATAGTGATTTACAGAATATTTTTGGAAACTTATATTCCACTTTTAAAATAGAGGAAGATGCAGAAATTACACTCGAAGCCAATCCTGATGATTTGAAAATTGATAAAATAAGAGAATTGTCAGATTTACCCATTAATCGCTTAAGTATTGGAATTCAGTCCTTTTTTGATGATGATTTGCAATTTTTAAATCGTTCTCATTCCTCACTACAAGCTTCTGAGGCTATTTTTAATGCACACAAACAAGGTTTATCTAATATTTCCATCGATTTAATTTATGGAATTCCTACTTTAACCGATGAAAAATGGAAAGAAAACATCAAAATAGCTATCGATTCGGGTGTACAGCATATTTCGGCATATAGTCTTACTGTTGAGGCAAATACAGCTTTTGATCTGTTTATAAAAAAGGGGAAAATTAAAGCTCCCGAAGAAGAACAAACTGCCCGGCAGTTTGAAATTCTGATGGATACAATGAATAATCAAGGATTTATCCATTATGAGATTTCAAATTTTTGTAAGGAAGGATTTTTTTCCAGACACAACAGCAATTATTGGAAACATCAGAAATACCTGGGCTTAGGACCTTCAGCACATTCATTTAATTTAGAATCCCGGCAATGGAATGTTTCAAATCTGCAGAAGTACATTCAATCTATCAATGCAGGAAGTATTCCTTTTGAAAAAGAGATTTTAACAGCCTCGCAAAAATATAATGAATACATAATGACAGGTTTACGAACTATTTGGGGAATTGATTTAAATGAAGTAAAGCTTAAATTCGGAGAAGAAAATTTATTTTATCTAAGTAAAAACAGTCAAAAATATATTAATAATAAAACCATTGAAATTAAAAATAATGCTTTGATTTTAACAGAAAAAGGCAAATTTCTGGCTGATGGCATTGCTTCTGATTTATTTTTCGAAGGATAATTTGAAAGAAAAATTGAAATCTATATTTTTATTTTTGACACCTTTCATATTGTGAATAGTAAAAGTTTCTTATTCAGAGCAATTGCAACAAATATCAATTGATTTCCGGTTTTGAATCAATCTGTTTCGAAATGTATGATAGATTTTGCTTTCCCAGATTTCTTTAAATGTTTGCGTTTTTAAATCGCCCATCAAATGAGTTGCATCTTTATCAAAACAACAGGGAACTACATTTCCATCCCAGGTTATTACAGCTGATTGCCACATTCTCAAACATTTATTCTGAATACTTTTCTTTATTATATATTTTTCATCTGTAGTTTTCTTATATCGAGAATATTTTTCATTCTTAGGAATCAATGGATTACCATTTTCAAAATTATAAATCTGAGCAGTTTTTATCTGAACTTCATCAACACCTATTTTTTTTCCCAACTTTCTAACCTCCTCTATCTGATGTTCATTGGTTGCAAATACAATAAACTGAAGAATAATGTAAGGATGCTGAGCTTTCATTTCTCTTCTGGCATCCGTTAGATTTTTGATTCCTTCCATAACTTTATTGAAATTTCCGCCTATGCGATAAGCCTGATAGGTCTCGGAATCAATACCATCCAGCGATATTATAAGCCTGTTTAAGCCGGAAGCTACAGTCGCCATTGAATTTTCGATCGTTAAAAAATGTGCATTGGTTGAAGTTGCAACATAAATTTTATTTTTACGGGCTATCTTTACCAGATCAAAAAAATCAGGATGTAAATAAGGTTCACCCTGAAAATATAAAGTCAGATAAACCAGGTGATTCTTTAATTCATCAATCATTTTCCTAAAAAAAACAATGCTTATTTTTCCTGTGGAACGACTAAAGATTTTATTTCCCGAAGGACATTCGCTGCAACTCAAATTGCAACTGGTTGTTGGCTCAATGGAAACACTGAAAGGCAATCCTTTATGATAACATAAACGAAATAAGCTGCTGATAAAAAAGCTAAACCTGATTAAAAATAAGTTGAAAATTTTCTTAACACTTAAGCATTCTATAAATCGAAATGTATCAACAAATTTTGCTGTATATTTCATGAGTCTGTAATTTATTATTTGTTTGTAATTTTATATCTTATTGTTTATCAACTATTCAAGGGTCTTGAATCCTTGAAGTGGTTAAAAACCTTTGAAGAGTTTGACTGGAATAATCATCCTCCAATGTGTCAATTTTACTTTAATATTAATGTATCATCTGTTCATAATTTAAATTTTAAATTCGGATGAAAATCCCTGAATAATTTTCTTTAAAAAGCATTTTTATTTTTAAAGTTCGCATCATTATAATTTTTCGGTAAGTTTCTGAACGAATTTCAATTGCGATAAAAATTCTTTTGCTACAATTCTTAAAAAAGTATAGGTTGGAATTGCTAAAACCATTCCCGATATTCCAGCCAGACTTCCCGCCATTAGTATTACCAGAAAAATTTCCAATGGATGAGCTTTAACACTATTCGAATATATAAGTGGTTGTAATACAAAATCATCAATAATTTTTACAATTCCATAAACAATCAGAATCTGAAATGCAATTTGTAAAATATCCGCTTGAATATTGGCACTTAAAGCAGTTGTAATTCCAAATACCAAAGCTACTATTGTCCCAATTATTACACCTATATATGGTATAACGACCATAATACCACCAATAAACGCAATTAGTAATGCATTGTTTATACCAATAATAGATAAACCAATCCATAATAAAATTGTCATTAAAATCATTTCGATCAACAGACCTGTAAAATAACGTGAAATATGCTTACGTGAACTGATTAATACATGCTTTAACTCCGTTTGATATTCCTCTGGAGTAAAAAGCATAAGCACATGATTGAACATATTAGCATCTTTTAAAAAGAAAAA
>CAZYEM010000025.1:7824-18116 GCA_964646395.1 uncultured Bacteroides sp. | reverse complement strand
AACACTAAAAATGCAGATAAGGTTCCTGGTAACTTTACGTTTTTTACCTGAATATTATTCAACCAATTAACCATTGGTCTTCCTATCATTGATATAACGAGTGCTATCAAAATAAAGAATACAATATTTGAGAAAAACCACAGCGAAAATGCTGCAATTACAGCTATAATTGAAATAATAAGAATTCTATTGTTTTTTTTCATTTTTAAATAGATTATAAAGAATTCGTCTTTTGTATTTAATAAGGAAGTTTTTAAATTGAATTTCAATGAAGAAAAACAATTTATAGCAGTCCCGTTAAAAATCACAAAAATAATAGTTTTATGAATAACATTTGATAATAGTTTTTAAAACAGAAAAATTAAATTTAAAATTGATTATCGTTTTTCATTTTCTGTATAAAGATTCCAAAATCTGTTTTATCTTTGTTTTTTATTTTTTACAGAATGAACGATTTAAAAATTACATTTATACAAAGCGATTTAATTTGGGAAAATCCTGAACAAAATATTGCAAATTTCGATACAAAGATTGCAAAAATTACTGAAAATCCGGATATTATCATTTTACCTGAAATGTTTAACACAGCTTTTTCCATAAATCCTGATTTTGCCGAAACCATGAATGGAAATACAATTAACTGGATGAAAACCAAAGCATCGGAATGTAATTGTGTAATTGCCGGTAGTTTGCTGATCAAAGAAAATAGAATGCTTTTTAATCGGCTGGTTTGGATGCAAGCTGATGGGATTTTCTTTTCTTACGACAAACGCCATTTGTTCAGGATGAGCGAAGAATTTAAAATTATTAACAGAGGCAATAAAAAAACGATAGTTGAATTAAAAGGATGGAAAATCAATCTGAATATCTGTTACGATCTTCGCTTCCCTGTTTGGACAAAAAACACTCACAAAGATAACGAGTATGAATATGATTTACTGATAAATGTAGCCAATTGGCCAGCGAGCCGTTCATTTATATGGGAAACATTATTAAAAGCAAGAGCAATTGAAAATCAAGCGTATGCTATAGGCATAAACAGAATCGGAAAAGATGGTTTCGGAACGCCTCATTCGGGCAATTCCATGATTATAGATCCCTTTGGAAATGTTTTACTTCAGTCAGAACCAGATAAAGAAGAAATTCATACTTTTACAATATCCAAAGATTTTTTACTTGAATTTCGGAATAAATTTACCGTTGGATTGGATTGGGATAAATTTGAAATTAAAAATGCATAAAGCAATTTTAAATGCTATTATTTTTAATTAAACCCGAAGATAGTAATTTGTCAAGATACTTTTCAGTACGAACATTCTGCAAACCTGTCATATAGTTTTCGTTATGCATATCTGTTCCCAGAAAATCAATCATTCCGGCATCCACTAATTTTTCGGCCATTTTCTTTGGTGGAATATCATAATAGCCACCCAATGAAATTACATTAAGCTGAAAGAAAACTCCCCTGTCCTTTAATTCTTCATATTTCTTAAAGTTATTAAACCAATAGGAATAGCGTTCGGGATGAGCCAGAATTACCTTATATCCTTCAATTTGCAAATCGAAAATAAAGTTGAACAGATTAGGATGCGGACTAAAATAAGAAAGTTCAACTAAGAGATATTTATCACCAAAAGTCATCAGATTCTTAGATTCAAACTTATCTATAAATTTATCATCAAGTAAATATTCAGCAGCAGCGTCGAGCTGAATGTTAATTCCTTCTTTTTTAATGGCTTGCCTCATTTCAGCCAAACCTTCCATTATGATTTCAGGTGTGTTTTTATAAACTTCACCTTGAATATGAGGTGTCGTAATTAATTTACGATACCCCATATCACACATTTTCTTTATTAATGAAATAGATTGATTAACAGATGTTACGCCATCATCAATGCCCGGAATTAAATGTGAATGCATATCAATCCCTATAGCAGCCATATTTACAGGCTGACTTAGCTTTTTGGATGAAAAGTATTTATCAAAAAATGACATAATTTTACTTATCTACCTTTTAGTATATTGTTTTTCATAATATTTCTGATAAGCACCTGAAGTAACGTTTTCCAACCATTCATCGTTGTTAAGATACCAATCAACCGTTATTTCCATTCCTTCTTCAAACTGCAACGAAGGAGTCCAGCCCAGTTCGCTTTGTAATTTTGAAGAGTCAATGGCATAACGCAAATCATGTCCTGCCCTATCTTTAACATAAGTTATAAGTTTTGCGGAAGTTCCGGGTTCATGATTAAGCTTTCTGTCCATAATTTCACATAACTTATGAATAAGATCAATATTGGTCCATTCATTATTACCTCCTATATTATAGGTATCTCCGTTTTCGCCTTTATGATAAATTAAATCTATAGCACGTGCATGATCAACTACATACAGCCAATCCCTGATATTTTCACCTTTCCCATAAATTGGAATGGGTTTATTATTTTTAATATTATTTATTGATAAAGGCAGTAATTTTTCAGGAAACTGAAACTGACCGTAGTTATTTGAACAATTGGATATTACAATAGGTAATTTGTAAGTATGATGATAAGCTCTTACCAAATGATCGGAACTTGCTTTTGAAGCAGAGTAAGGACTACGGGGATCATAAGCGGTTTCTTCTGTAAAAAATCCTTCTTCTCCAAGCGAACCATAAACTTCATCGGTAGAAATATGATAGAATCGTTTGCCTTCCATATTGTCTTTCCAGCTATTACGGGCAGCATTCAATAAATTAACAGTTCCTACGATATTGGTCATGATAAATTCCATTGGATTAGCTATTGAGCGATCTACATGCGACTCTGCAGCAAGATGAATTACTCCATCGAAATGATATTTTTCAAATAAAGTATTTATTGCTTCAGCATCCACAATATCAGCCTTTTCAAAAGCATAATTAGGTTTGTTTTCTATGTCTGTTAAATTGGCTAAATTACCAGCATAAGTTAATTTATCGAGATTTACAATTTTGTATTCCGGATATTTATTTACAAACAACCTTACTACATGAGAGCCTATAAAACCGGCTCCTCCGGTGATTAAAATGGTTTTATTCATTATTGGTATATTTTCTGATTTTTAAAATGTAAAATTATAAAAAAATATAAAAGAACAGAATATTAATTAAATTGATTTGAAATTTTATGTATTTGAAATTTTTAAGTTCAAGATTAATAAACACAACTTTTACTTAAAATGTTTTCTCTCAACGAAGTCTTTTAATGTAAGATAAGCAACCATATCATCTTCCCATTTGTAATCGTTTTTCAGTTTATCAAGATATTCAAAAGCTTTATCGTATGATTCACTATCGTTTAAATTAATTATTGAGTCATTATACGCTTTCATGTTTCCCTTAAATAATTCATTGATAAAAAGAAATTTTTCATTGATTCCTATAGCAGATTTCAAATCTTTTATCGGATTATGCAACATCTTTAGTCCTATACTCTTATCAGTTTTGTTTTTTTGAATTTTTTCATTTACCGATTTTGTTTCATTTTTATATTTATCAGCTATTGTTGTAGTTCCGAATAAATCTGTACGGATTGCTGCTTTTTGCTTATCTTCTACATTTTTAATCGTTTCTTTTATTGTATCTTCTTTTATTTCAATAACTTTTTCTTCGATTATAGCTTTTGGCTCTGGTCCAAATATTACTTCAACTTCTTCAACTTTCAGATGTTTTTCTTCCGATTCTTCCTCTTTTTCAATAAATACTGCAGGCTTTACTTCTTCTTTAACAGTTTCATTATTAACAATTACTAATGGTTTCTCTGGAGTTTCCTTTATTTCAGCAATAACTTCCTGCGTATTATCCTTACTAATATTCTGATCAAAAATTTCAATGGCATGATTTACTTTTTCCAAATCGTATAACTGTTCGTAAAGCTTACGTATATTGGCTTTTAATATATCCAAATCAATTTGTGGGATTTTCCCTGAATATGCATTCAAATTATTATTTTGTTCAACAATTAAATCTAACTGTCTTAAAATGTTTTCTTTAATAATGTTTTTATCCATAAAAAACTAATTATAATTACAAAATATTGTGAATATATATTTTAAAGTGACTTCTGAAAATTGTTTTTATTTGCTGAACTTCAATAATAAAAATCATCTTTTACATTAGTAAACTGCCGCCTTAAAAATCTTGTCCGTCTTAAAAAATCAAATTTCCAGAACTCCTCTTAAGTCTTTTCTTAAAAAAAAATCTTAAATTTAACCATTATTTGAATAAAATCATGTAGGTTTGTAACTTGAAAATTTTTCGATAAAATTACGTAAAAATACATTTTGAAAAAATTTTAAATGATTTTTTTATCAAAAATATTTAGTTAATAAGTTAATTTTACTTTTAAAGATGTTTTTTGAAAATAGAGAAAATAGTCCATTAAAGAGAGGTTGCATTGAAGTAATATGTGGTTCGATGTTTTCAGGCAAAACGGAGGAATTAATCCGTAGGTTAAACAGGGCAAAAATTGCCAGGCAAAAGGTTGAAATCTTCAAACCTGCTATTGATAAACGCTATGATGAAATCAATGTTGTTTCTCATAATGAAAATGTAATAACATCTACTCCGGTTGAAACCGCTTCTCAAATTTTACTTTATGTAGAAGATGCAAGTGTAATTGGAATTGATGAAGCACAGTTTTTTGATGATGAACTGTTTAATGTATGCAATGAATTAGCAAACAGAGGAGTTCGGGTTATAGTTGCAGGTTTGGATATGGATTATCTTGGTAAACCATTTGGTCCTATACCAAAATTAATGGCTGTGGCTGAAGATGTAACCAAAGTTCATGCAATTTGTATGAATTGTGGAAATTTAGCACATTTTTCACATCGAACAGTTCAAAATAATAAATTGGTAATGTTAGGCGAAAAAGATACGTATGAGCCACTTTGCAGAAATTGCTTTAATGATTTAAAGTGAACCTATTAACAAACTTATTAATTATTGATATTTAAGAATATATAAATTTTTATTTGCACTGTTTCAACAATTCTCCAATTTATTTGTTAAGAAAATGTTGAATAAATGAAAATAAATTTAACTATTTTTTTTGCTTTTTTATGTTGTAAGTAGGTTAAAATCACTATTTTTGTAACCAATAATTTTAAAATAAACTAATTTAAAATGTTTAAATATATTTGCTTAACAGTAAGCAAATTAAGAAAATTAAATATGCAATTATCAAATAAAATAAAAACTATAAATAAGAACTTTTGGTCATTTTCAATTGTAATTCTGTTGTTTTTTACAACATTTCAAACTACAAATGCTACAGAAGAAAATCACGAAAAACAAAAATTCAATGCCGGAGAAATGATTATCGATCATATTGGTGATGGTTATGAGTGGCATATAGCTACAGTTGGAGAAACTCATTTATCAATACCTTTACCTGTCATATTATTTCAGGATGGTAAACTTATAAGTTTTTGTTCTTCAAATTTTCATCACGGTCACGAAAGTTATCAAGGTTTTAAGATAGCTCATGAAGGCAAATATAAAGGCAAAATTGTTCATTTATCAACCAATGAAAAAGGAGAAGAAATAGAAACCCGTCCTATTGATTTGTCAATCACCAAATTAGTTTTATCTTTATTTATGAGTGTTTTCCTTATTGCCTGGTTGTTTATTTCAATTTCCCGTTCTTATTTAAAACGTGGTATGGCAGCTCCAAAAGGAATACAATCCATGCTTGAGCCAATTATCCTTTTTGTACGCGATGATATTGCAAAATCTTCACTCGGTGAAAAAAATTATAAAAAATATTTACCTTATCTGCTCACCATATTTTTCTTTATTTTCATAAATAACTTATTAGGCTTAGTTCCTTTTTTCCCTGGTGGTGCAAATCTAACTGGAAATATTGCAGTAACACTTACTTTGGCAATTTTTACATTTATAATTACAACAGTAAGCGGAAATCGTAATTATTGGACACACATTGTTAATGCTCCGGGTGTTCCCTGGTGGCTTAAAATTCCTGTGCCATTGATGCCTATTGTTGAATTGGTTGGAGTATTTACAAAACCTTTTGTATTGATGGTTCGTCTTTTTGCAAATATTACTGCTGGTCATATTATTGCATTGGGATTTATTAGTTTGATTTTTATCTTTGGAGAAATGCAACCAGCTCTGGGATATGGAGTTTCGGTAGTTTCAGTAATTTTTTATGTATTTATGGGATTATTGGAATTATTAGTTGCCTTTATTCAGGCTTATGTATTTACACTACTATCAGCATTATATTTCGGAATGGCTATTGAAGAACATCACCATGCTGAAGAACATCATTAAATTTTAAATTTTTATAACAGAAACATTTACTAACACTATAATAACAAATAAATTATGTCAATTTTATCAATTTTATTACAAGCAGCCGCTGACTTGACTCCCATCGCAAAAATGGGTGCAGGTTTAGGTGCAGGTATTGCCGCAATCGGTGCCGGTATGGGTATCGGTAACATCGGTAAGAGTGCTCTTGAATCTATTGCTCGTCAGCCAGAAGCGGTAGGCGATATTCGTTCAAATATGATTATATCGGCTGCTCTTATCGAAGGCGTTGCCTTCTTTGCAATTGTAGTTTGTTTATTGATCGTTTTCATGTAACAAGCAAAATAACAAAACATTGTAGCGGTTGGCTACAATGTTTTGTTTAAAATATTTGACAAATAAATAGTAAATAAAGAAATTAAAACACAATAAAATGGGAATAGTAACACCGGAAATCGGATTAATTTTCTGGATGACCTTAGCATTTGGAATCTTACTTTTTATATTAACCAAGTTTGCGTGGAAACCAATCCTTGCTTCTTTACATGAAAGAGAAAAAACAATTGAAGATTCATTACATCAAGCTGATAAAGCTCGTGAAGAAATGAAATCGTTACAGGCTCATAATGAAGAACTACTTAGACAAGCAAAGGAAGAAAGAGATGTAATTTTACATAATGCCCGTACAATTCGCGATAATATTATTGAGGAATCAAGAACCAAAGCAAATCAGGAATACAATCGTATTATTGAAGCAGCTAAGGAAAGTATTCATTTTGAAAAAATGGCTGCTATCACAGAATTAAAAAATCAAATTGCTACATTATCTATTGATATTGCCGAAAAAATTCTGAAAGAAGAATTGGCTAATAAAGATAATCAAAAGAAGCATATTGACAAAATGATGGATAATATTAATTTTAACTAATTCTGCAAAATTTATACTATGAAAGATAGCAGAATAAATATCCGATATGCAACTGCATTGTTTGATTTAGCTTTGGAGCAGCAAATTCTCGACAAGGTTTTTGAGGATATGAAAATTATCAAAAACATTTGTTTATCAAACAGAGACTTTGAAATGTTGCTTTCAAGTCCGATTGTTAGAACCGACAAAAAGCAAGCAATTGTAAAGGAAATATTTGGAAATCATCTACATAAAGTTTCTCTTTCTTTTCTTTTACTAATCCTGAAAAAGAGACGTGAAGCCAATATAAAGATGATTGCTTTAAGTTTCATTGAGATGTTTAAAGAATCAAAAAATATTAAGATAGCTCATTTAAAAACAGCTATTGAAATAGATAATACTACTAAAGAACATTTTAAGGCAATACTAACAGAACAATCTAACAAAAGTATTGAATTAATTGAAGAGGTAAACCCCGATTTAATCGGAGGATTTGTAATCACTATTGATGATAAGCAGGCAGATAATAGTATTTACACAAAAATACAACGTTTACGAAAAGAATTTAATGTAAATATTTACGAAAAAGGATTTTAATTAACACGAAATAAATAAAATAAAAATATGGCTGAAATAAAACCGGCTGAAGTATCGGCAATTTTAAGACAACAATTAGCAGGCATTAAAATGGATTCCGACTTGGAAGAAGTTGGATCTGTATTGCAGGTTGGGGATGGAATTGCCCGTATTTATGGACTCAGTAATGCTCAATCAGGCGAATTGGTTGAATTTTCCAAAACAGGTGTAAAAGCAATTGTTTTAAACCTTGAAGAAGATAATGTGGGTGTAGTTCTTTTAGGTGATTCTCATCAGGTTAAAGAAGGAGATATTGTTAAACGTACCAACAAAATTGCATCCATTAAAGTTGGAGAAGGAATGTTAGGTAGAGTTATCAATACCCTTGGCGAACCTATTGACGGCAAAGGACCTATCATGGGTGATACTTACGAAATGCCTTTGGAACGAAAGGCTCCGGGTGTTATTTACCGCCAACCGGTTAATGAACCTTTACAAACTGGTATTAAACCAATTGATGCCATGATTCCTATCGGAAGAGGACAACGTGAATTGATTATCGGTGACCGCCAAACCGGGAAATCTGCAATTGCTATTGATACCATCATAAATCAACGTGAGTTTTACGATAAAGGTGAACCCGTATTTTGTATTTATGTTGCATCCGGCCAGAAAGGTTCTACCATTGCAAATGTTGTAAAGACTTTTGAAGAAAAAGGTGCTTTGGAATATACGGTTATCGTTGCTGCAACAGCTTCTGATCCTGCAGCTTTACAGTTTTATGCTCCATTTACAGGTGCTGCTATAGGTGAATTTTTCAGAGATACAGGTCGCCCGGCATTAGTAGTTTATGATGATTTATCAAAACAAGCAGTTGCTTATCGCGAAGTATCCTTATTACTTCGTCGCCCACCTGGTCGTGAGGCTTATCCAGGTGATGTATTCTATTTGCATTCAAGATTACTCGAAAGAGCAGCAAAGATTATTAAATCTGACGAAATTGCAGCTCAAATGAACAATTTACCTGATTCGATTAAACATCTTGTAAAAGGAGGAGGATCATTAACTGCTTTGCCAATCATTGAAACTCAGGCAGGTGACGTATCTGCTTATATTCCTACCAATGTAATTTCAATTACTGATGGTCAGATATTTCTGGAAACAAACTTATTCAATTCTGGTATCCGCCCTGCTATTAATGTAGGTATTTCGGTATCGCGTGTTGGGGGAAATGCTCAGATAAAATCAATGAAGAAAGTTGCTGGAACATTAAAAATTGACCAGGCTCAATTCCGCGAACTTGAGGCTTTCTCAAAATTCGGTTCCGATTTGGATTCAGCTACAAAAGCAGTTTTGGATAAAGGTAGCCGCAATGTGGAAATCCTTAAACAACCTCAGTATTCTCCAATGAAAGTAGAAGAGCAAATTGCAATTCTGTTTTGTGGAACTAAAGGATTGTTACAAAAAATACCTGTAAATAAGGTAAAGGATTTTGAACTGGAATATTTACATCACATGCAGTTGGATCATAAAAATGTTCTTGAATCATTAAAAGGAGGAAATCTTACAGAAAATGATGTCAAGGTAATGGAACAAACTGCCAGAGAACTTGCTAAAAAATACGAAATCTAATTAAAACGGAGCAACTATGCCCAATTTAAAGGAAGTTAGAATAAGGATTGCGTCAGTAAACTCAACCAAACAGATAACCAGTGCAATGAAAATGGTATCTGCTTCAAAATTGAGAAGAGCTCAGAATGCTATTATCAAGTTGAGACCTTACTCTGCAAAACTTAGCGAAATATTGCAAAATTTAAGCGACAGCATCGAAAATAACGATGCTGCTGCTTATTTTGAAGATCGCAAACCGGAAAAAATTCTGATTATTGTTGTTACTTCAAACAGAGGTATGTGTGGTGCTTTTAATGCGAATGTAATTAAAATGACTACAAGTCTTATTCATGAAAAATATGAAAATCAAAACCAGAGTGGAAATGTTGAATTACTTTGCATTGGCAAAAAAGGATTTGATTTTTTTGCCCGACGCAAATACAAAATTGCTGAGAATTTAAGTCATGTCTTCGATAAATTATCTTTTAATAATATTGTACCTGCAGCTGAACAATTAATGAGCGATTTCAGAAATAAAAAATACGATAAAATTGAAATCGTTTATAATCGCTTTAAAAATGCAGCCACGCAGCAATTAATTGTTGAACAGTTTTTGCCTGTTTTGCCACCTCAAAATGTTATAAAAAGCAATTCTGCTGATTATATCTTCGAGCCTGACAAACAGCAGATATTAAACGAACTTGTTCCAAAATCATTAAAAATCCAATTATATAAAGTAGTTTTGGATTCATTTGCTTCAGAGCATGGAGCCAGAATGACAGCTATGCATAAGGCAACTGACAATGCAACAGAAATTCTCAAACAATTACGTTTGTCTTACAATAAAGCACGTCAGGCAGCCATTACCAATGAAATTCTTGAGATTGTGGGTGGTGCAGA
>CAZYEM010000025.1:0-7724 GCA_964646395.1 uncultured Bacteroides sp. | reverse complement strand
TAAGCCGGCTTTTTTGTTAAGTTTAGTTTTATTTGATTTACAAACGACTGCTTACGGCATCCCAATCAACCAGATTCCAGAAAGAAGAAATATAATCAGGGCGTTTGTTCTGTTGATCGATATAATATGCATGTTCCCATACATCACAGGTTAACAATGGTGTTAGTCCGCTTTTCAATGGATTTCCAGCATTACTTTCCTGAACAATTGCCAATGATCCATCATTATTTTTTACCAACCATGCCCAACCTGATCCGAATAAAGTAGCAGCAGCTGTTGAGAATTTTTGTTTGAATTCATCAAATGAACCAAAAGAATGATTGATTGCATCCAGTAATTTTCCGGTTGGCAAACCACCACCATTTGGTTTTAAACAATTCCAGTAAAAAGTATGATTCCATACCTGAGCACCATTATTGAAAATACCACCTGAAGCTTTTTTTACAATTTCTTCCAGATTTGCATTTTCAAATTCAGTTCCAGGAACTAAATTGTTTAAGTTGTTTACATAAGCCTGATGATGCTTACCATAGTGAAATTCAAGAGTTTGTTTTGAAATATATGGTTCTAAAGCATCCATTGCATAAGGCAATTTTGGTAATTCGAAAGCCATTTTTTATTTTTTTATTAAAAGTTTAACGATTATTATTATTGATTAATAAACATTCTAATATCTTTTAAGTTCACTTATAATTTATCTTATTTATCTCCTCAACTGCTTTTAAAAAAGCATTGTCAGTTTTTAAATAAATTGGATAAAATCCTATGTCGTCAAATAAGTTTCTCGCAATAAAAGCTTTTAAAAGGATTTTGATTTTATCCATTGATTCATTGAATCCGGGAGTTTCTTTATTTACTCCATTAGCCGAAGCATAATTAATAAATTCTCTGATCATATTATTATTAATTAAAAACCTGAGTGAATAATCATCTGCATTTTTATAAACTGAAAAGTTTTTTCTGTTTTTATCGGTATAATCAAACGCAAACTGATAAACCAATCCTTTGTTAATTAGCTGATTATAATATTCTAATTTTTTATCAGCAACCATTGCAATATAAATATCGGGCATAATACCTCCACCTCCATATACAATTTTGCCTTTAGGTGTCTTGTATTTTAATGAATCTGCAAATTTACTTGTATCAGGTTTGTCAAATTCACCATTCATAAACCGATCATTTAAATCATTCATATAATTTTCATATCCATTTTGATATGATTTTTGAATACAACGACCTGTAGGAGTATGATATCTTGCAACTGTAAGTCTTACAGCCGAACCATCTGACAAACTAAATTGCTCTTGTACCAATCCTTTTCCAAACGAACGTCTTCCAATGATTAACCCACGATCATTATCCTGAATGGCACCAGCAATAATTTCACTTGCAGAAGCTGAAAATTCATCAATCAAAACTACTAACTGTTCTTTTTCAAGCAATCCCTCAGAGGTGGCACTTGCTATTTGTTTTTTTCTGTTTTGGCCTTCAGTATAAACAATAATTTTATGAGTACCCAAAAAATGATCAGCAACATCAATAGCAGATTGCAAATATCCACCTCCATTCCCTCTCAAATCGAGGATTAACCCTTTCATCCCTTTTCCTTTTAACCTCATCAAAGCATCACTAAACTCCTGACTTGTAGTTGCTGAAAATTTGCTTAACTTAATGTAACCAATATTTTTATCAACCATATAATCAATATCTATGCTATAAGTAGGAATTACATCACGAATAATATCAAAATTAAGCAGATGATTTACACCTCGTCTGAAAATCCCCACTTTTACTTTCGAGCCCTTTTTACCTTTTAACTTCTTAATTACGTCTGTATCTTTTATTCCAATACCAGCAACTTTTTTACCATCAACATTAACGATTCTATCACCTGCTTTCAATCCAACTTTCTCTGATGGTCCTCCAACTATTGTATTGATAACCATAATAGTATCATTTTGAATCCTGAATTGTACACCAATGCCTTCAAAATTTCCCATCAAAGGATCATTAGCATTATTAAAATCTTCTGCCGGAATATAAACCGAATGAGGATCAAGACTTTCTAACATTCCAGTAATTGCTTTTTCTTCCAATCGTTTTTTTGAAATGGTATCAACATAATCTTGAATAGCAAAATTAATAACATCATTTATTTTATCATAAGATTTGAATTTAGATGAGAAATTAATTTTTCCTGTAAGAAACACACCAATCAAAATACCTATAATTAGTGCAATAGATAAAAAAATTGGCAAATATTTAGTCAAAGAATTGTTTTTATTAGTCATTATATTTAATTTTTCGTAAAGATAAGATGATTTGAAAATCTAGACAAAAATAAAACAATAAAAAATATTAAACGATAATAAAAAACAGTTTATTTTTAGAATTTTCTTTTTAATAAAATAATAAATCTATATCAAGCTTTTTAATTAATATTTAAAATTACTAACACTTAAATAAGTCATTGATTAGGAATAGGAAATCGGAGTAATCTTAAATAAAAAAAGGGCTGCCTAAATAGACAGCCCCCAACCCCTCGAAGATAAAAGATAAAATATAAAATTATTAACTTATTTTGAATAAGCAATTACCTAATTACAAATATCATGCCAAACAACTATATCTTTGATTATCTGATTTATAAATATTTTTTTTAATCTTCATTTTCTTTTTGAAAGAGTCATTTTAACACCATTTAATAATCTAAATACCTATGAATAACTGATGAGCAATCTATTAATAAATATTCTAAAATTGAGATATTTTAACCCAATTAACCATAACAACCCAAACTTTACTTTTGATTTAAAGAATAAAAATTTATTTTTCTTAATAATCTTTTTCTATCTATACCTAAAATCTTAGCAGCCTGTGATTTATTATTTTGTGTTTGAAGTAAAGCTGCTTTTATTAATTCCCTTTCATTCTCCGCTAAATTTAAATTAGTATTTGCAGTTATACTATTTACATTGCTCGTTAATACTGTATTTCCATAGTTAAATTGAAAATGTTTTAATTTTAATTTATCATCATCACATAAAATCACTGCTCTTTCAATCATATTTCTGAGTTCACGTATATTTCCGGGATAAGAATAATCTGAGAGAATTTGAAATGTATTCCTATCAATTCCACTTATTTTTTTATTACACTGATTGGCAAACTGTTGCACATAATATTCCAATAAAGCAGGAATTTCTTCCCTTCTTTCTCTCAAAGGAGGTAAATTAATAACAAAAGAATTTAATCGATGCAATAAATCCAGCCTGAATTTATCATCTTCACTCATTTTTCGCAAGTCCCTGTTAGTCGCTGCTATCACTCTCACATCTATATCAATAACTTTACTTGAACCTATTTTAGTAATTTTCCCTTCTTCCAGAACCCTTAAAAATTTACCTTGCAGTTCGTATTTCAAATCACCAATTTCATCTAAAAACAGAGTTCCTTTATTGGTTACTTCAAAAAGTCCTGATTTATTTTCAACTGCATCGGTAAAAGATCCTTTTTTATGCCCAAAAAATTCACTTTCAAATAATGTATCAGGAATAGCTGAGCAGTTTACAGCATTGAAATAAAAGTTTTTTCTTGCACTTAAATAATGAATAGTGCTGGCTATCATCTCCTTGCCAGTTCCACTTTCGCCAGTTATTAATACCGTTGTTTTATCAGCTTTTGCTACTTTTGCCACCATATTAAGTACATCTTTCATGGCTTTGCTCTCAGCAATCATTTCCCATTTGAATTTCGACTTCAATTCTTTGGTAATCAATTCATAATTAAATTTAACTTCTTTCAATTCTTTTGAAATACTTAAAAACCTTTTAGTTCTTTCAATCGCATTTTCTACATCTATTGAACGAAAAGGCTTTAAAAAGAAATCATTAGCACCAGCACGCATGGCAGAAATCACCATTTCCATATCTCCATGTCCGGAAATCATAATAACCTCCAGATCGGGAAACAATTCCCTAATCTCTTTCAATGCTGTGATTCCATCTTTTTCTGGTAATTTTACATCAATAATTGCTATATCAATTTCGTTTTCTTTCAAAATTTCCATTGCTTCTGATGGAAGACTAGCTTTATGGGTTTCAAAGTTTTTTTCCATCAAAAACTCACCTAATTCATCTCTAATTGCTTGGTCATCATCAAGTACTAATATTTTTATTTTTGTCATTTTATTTTAAATTACTATTTTTAATTATATTTTTTCTTATTTTGTTGTCTCAAAATAACCCACTTCAAAATTAATTGTTTTTTTTTGTATAAAAAAATTTTAATGCTTATTTGAAGTTACTAAGAAAATATTTCATTCTTTTTTTTAGCTTTTTAAGACAAATTGCTGATTTTTTATTAATTTTACATTCTATTTAAATAAAATAATATTGTATTTCATTAAATCACCTTATTTTTTAAGTAAATTAACGGGTAAAAGTGTTATTTGGAAAATACCAAATGATAAAAAAAGGATTTTCATTACTTTTGATGATGGTCCTATACCTGATGTTACGCCAAAAATACTAAGCATATTAAATAATTATAAGATTAAGGCTACTTTTTTTTGTGTCGGAGAAAATGTATTGAAACATCCTGATATTTATACTGACATTTTAGAAAACGGACACAGTATTGGTAATCATACTTTTAATCACTTAAATGGTTGGCAAACAACAACAGAACAATATCTTGATAATGTAAAAAAAAGTGAAACTTTTATTATAACGAATTTATTTAGACCTCCTTATGGTAAAATTACACCAAATCAGATAAACAAAATTAAAAACAAGTATTTTACAATACTCTGGACGGTTCTTAGTGGTGATTTCGATAAGAATATTTCAGGACAACAATGCCTGGAAAATGTTATTAATAATACGATTGAAGGCTCTATAATTGTTTTTCATGATAGTATGAAAGCAAAAGAGCGGGTATTGTATGCATTACCTAAATTTATCGAACATTTTCAAAAATGTGGTTATAAATTTGAAGCAATCACAAATGAAATATTATTAGAATACAGAAAAAATAATTTATAATTTATGGCATTAATTAAATCAGTAAAAGGAATAACTCCGGTTTTTGGCGATAATTGTTTTTTGGCAGATAATGCAACTATTACAGGAGATGTAATTATGGGAAATAATTGCAGTGTATGGTTTAATACCGTAATAAGAGGCGATGTTCATACTATAAGAATGGGCAATAATGTAAATGTACAGGATGGAGCAATTTTACATTGTACTTATCTGAAAGCTCCTTTATTTATTGGAAATAATGTATCAATTGCCCATAATGCAATAGTTCATGGTTGTACCATTAATGATAATGTTTTAATTGGCATGGGAGCAATAATAATGGATGGTGTTATTATTGAGAATAATTCGATGATAGCAGCCGGAGCTATTGTTCTAGAAAATACTATTGTTGAATCAGGAAGTTTATATGCAGGAATTCCAGCTAAAAAAATCAAAGACCTGGACAAAAAATTAATTGAAGGACAGATACTCCGAATAGCAAATGCTTATCCGATGTATGCAAGCTGGTATGACAAAGAATAAATCTTATTTTCTTAATTCAAAATTCTTACCTAAATAAACTCTTCTAACATGCTCATCATCTGCTAATTCATCAGCAGTTCCTGATTTTAAAATAGATCCTTCAAACAACAGATAAGCTCTATCTGTAATGTTTAATGTCTCATGCACATTATGATCCGTTATCAGGACTCCTATATTTTTTTCTTTAAGCTTTTTAACTATAGCCTGAATATCTTCAACAGCAATTGGATCAACACCTGCAAATGGTTCGTCGAGAAGAATGAATTTTGGATCAACAGCAAGAGCACGGGCTATTTCAGTTCTTCTTCTTTCACCTCCCGAAAGTTGGATTCCCATACTTTTTCTAATATGTTGCAAACCAAACTCTGCTAAAAGTGATTCTAATTTTTCATGCTGTTCAAACTTACTTAATTTAGTAAATTCCAATACTGCTTTAATGTTATCCTCAACACTCAACTGACGAAAAACAGACGCTTCCTGTGCTAAATATCCTACTCCATTTTGTGCCCGTTTATACATAGGCATTTCTGTAATATCCATATCATCCAGAAATACTTTTCCCGAAAGAGGTTTTATTAAACCCACTATCATATAAAAGGTTGTTGTTTTTCCAGCCCCATTAGGACCTAATAAACCAACGATCTCACCTCTTTCTACCTGAACAGAAACACTATCTACAACAGTTCTGCTTTTATATTTTTTAATAACATTTTCTGTTCTTAAAATCATTTTTTTATACGCTTTAATAAAATATAAAAACCTCTGAATTTAGTTTTTATTGTTTTCTAATAATATTTCTTCCCAAAATTCTACAGCTCTTCGAATATGTGGAATAACAATAGTTCCTCCAATTAAATTAGCTATGCCAAATGTTTCATACAATTCATCATTTGTAACTCCGTTTTCAAAACATTTAAGTAAGTGATAACGAATACAATCATCACATCTTAAAACCATTGATGCAAGCAAACCCATTAATTCCTTGGTTTTTACATCTAATGCTCCATCTAAAAAGGCATTTTTATCTGCATTAAAAATCCGTTTAATTGTTTTGTCATTGGCAGCTAAAATTTTCTCATTCATTTTATGCCTGTATGAATTAAATTCTTCAATATTGGTATTCATATAGTTATTTAAATTAGACCTTCTCTTAATAAATCATGTAAATGTATTACACCCGAATATTTTTTGTTTTTATCAACAACCAAAAGTTGAGTAATATTATTTTGCTTCATTAAATTTAAAGCTGTAACAGCTAATTCGTCTTTACTTATTGTTTTTGGATTTAACGACATAATATCCTTTGCTAAAAGAGAATCAATAGAAATATCTTTTTGAAGCATTCTTCTTAAATCGCCATCCGTTACAATTCCAATAATTTTCTCATCTTCAACAACTGCAGCTGCACCAAGTCTTTTTGAAGTTATCTCCATTATTGTAAACTTAATATTATCAGAAGGATTAACCTTTGGTTTCTCATTATTTACTGACAAATCGGATACCTTTAAATATAATTGTTTACCTAAAGCTCCTCCCGGGTGATATTTTGCAAAATCTTTTGTCGTAAACCCTCTGTATTCCAACAAAGCAACAGCAATTGCATCTCCCATTACCAATTGTGCTGTAGTGCTGGAAGTAGGGGCTAAATTATTGGGACAAGCTTCCTTTTCGACAGTACAATTAATCACAAAGTCGGATTGTAAAGCAAGATAAGATTTTATATTTCCAACTAAAGCTATTACTTTATTTCCCATAGATTTAATTAGCGGAAGCAAAACTTTAATTTCAGGAGTATTTCCACTTTTAGAAATACAAATAATAACATCTTCAGGTTGAATTATACCTAAATCGCCATGGATTGCATCGGCTGCATGCATAAAAACAGCAGGCGTACCAGTAGAATTAAGTGTAGATACAATTTTTATACCTATATTTGCACTTTTCCCAATGCCTGTTATTATTGTTCTCCC
This sequence comes from uncultured Bacteroides sp., assembly GCA_964646395.1. Classification (GTDB taxonomy): domain Bacteria; phylum Bacteroidota; class Bacteroidia; order Bacteroidales; family JACABE01; genus JACABE01. Next base: position 184 of record CAZYEM010000025.1, on the reverse strand, counting down.
TTTGGAATTAAAAATCAATTCTACTGATTTAGCAAAATCAATATCAATGTAATTCTTCAGATTTACAATTGATTCCGCTTCATTTGCAATTGTTGATAATGCACTTTTTTTTATTTCCTCGTATGATTTCAATGAATAATATTTAAAAAAAATTAATTTTGTATACGTTATTAAAAAATATGTT
>CAZYEM010000024.1:0-24911 GCA_964646395.1 uncultured Bacteroides sp. | reverse complement strand
CAATACTAACTTCTTTGGTTTTAATAATATCAATATAGTTAGTTTTGTCCAATTGCTTAAGAAACAATAAGTGAATAAAAAATGGAGTCTGATACATTGGAATTTTCTTCACAATACAAACATCCATCAAACCATCATCTATTTTTGCATCAGGTGCAATAGCAGTATTGTAGCCAAACTGGTCAGAGTTAGCAAAAACCACCATTAATGCTCTTGTTATAATTACTTCACCATTAATATGTAAAGTGTATTTTTTAGGACGATAGGTTTGATATTCCTGAGTTGCAATTTTAAAATACGACCAAAAACCTCGTTTATGATATTTTGCAAATTTTTTGGCAACCAAAGCATCAAAACCCAAGCCTGCAATACTTACAAAATCTATATCATTAATACTTATTGTATCAATACTTTGTGTCTTTCCACTATTAATTATATGGATAGCCTCTTTTACCTGCATCGGAATTTTTAAAAAACGTGCTAACCCATTGCCTGATCCTAATGGAATAATTGCAAGTTTGGTATTTGAACCCTTCAACCCATTAATAATTTCATTTATAGAGCCATCTCCGCCAACAGCTACTATAATGTCTGCTTTTTCATCAACTGCTTTTTTTGTAAGTTCAATGGCATGCTTTGCATATTCAGTTTTATAAATCAAGTAATTGTATTTTTCCATTTCCAAATATTTTACAATTTGGTCTTCAATGCAATTTTTCTTAACAACTCCGGAAATCGGATTAATGATAAATACTATTTTTTGTTTTTCTTCAGACATATTCCATTAGTTTTCATTTATCATTTTATTGCTAATCATACTATTATTGTATTGCTGTATAACTGCTTTTACAAAACTTTCCATTTCATTTTTTTTCTTAATCTCGTTATTTATCAAATTATTTTTTAAGAGCGAATCATTATTTATATTATAAAGTGCAGTACTGCTTTTTCCGTCAAATTTCAATACAAATCCATCTTTTATCAATTGATATTCGTTATTTAAATAAGAAATTGAAAAGTTAGGTTTAGATGAATCAAAAATATCATTTCCAAAGCTAAAATAATTTCCTTTAAAGTTTAACAGACCTAAAACCGTTGGCATAATATCAATTTGCTGGGATAATTTCTTTTCGATAAGTCGTATTGAGTCATTATCCGGAATAAAATAAATTATAGGTATAGCATACATTCCTATAGTATTCTGATAATAATCGAAATAGGCTTCGGAAGTATGATCGGCCGTAATTACGAATATGGTTTTATTAAACCAAGGCATTTTTGAAGCTGTTTCAAAAAATTTTCTTAGTGAAAAATCTGCATACATAATGCTTTCCTGAATTTCCAATTTGCCTTTTTTAAATTTTCCATTATATTTTTCAGGTACAGTGTAAGGATGATGGGAAGATAATGTGAAAATAGTTGAGAAAAATGGTGGCTTGGTTTTATTAAGCATATTTGCAAAATATTGTAAATATGGTTCATCAAAAATCCCCCATTTGCCATCATAATCAGATTCTTTATTGTATTGATTTCTTCCATAATAAGAATTAAAACCGGCTACTTTAGCAAAAGATTCAAAACCCATTGTTCCGTTACTTCCTCCATGGAAAAAAGAAGTATTATAACCTTCAGATCTTAACAAACTTGCCAAACTATTAATTTTGTTTCCGGCATACATTGATGTAATATACGCTTCATTCATTAAAGTTGGAATTCCTGCTATAATTGCTGGAATTCCTTCTATTGAACGTTTTCCATTTGCAAATCCGGAGGTAACATAACTTATATTAATTAATGAATCTAAAAATGGAGTGAATCCAGAATAACCCTTAATATTATTTAAAGCTCCGATATGCTCTTGTGACAGACTTTCAAAAATAATAACAACAACGTTGTACTTACTTGAATCACATACAATTGAATTATTTGAATAAAAAGGAGAATAAATTTTATTTAATTCAGTACGATTACTAAAATATTCTTTTTTCTCAAGAACAGGCAATCCAATAGTTTTAATAATAGAAAAAGGAGTATTTAAAACTAACGGAATGTTTTTTGAATTGGAATATTTACTTGCATTTATAATATCGAGTGGTCGTAGTTGAAAACCACCCCTGATTCCAATAATTGTTGAAAACAGGATAATAATGAAACCCAAAACTTTTAACAAACTGTATTTTAATGATTTTTTGTAAATTCCATTATATTTAATTTTATTATTAAGAAAAACAAAAAACCATATACTTAAAATCCATAAGATTGGTATAAACCAAAAATCTTTTAAAAATTGAGGTAATAATTTATCAAAATCACCGCCAACACCCATATAATTAAAAATATCACTTGTAGTTCTTTTAAAAGTAAACCGAAAATAAACAATATCTATAAAATTAAAAAGAATTGCAAATGAATTGCTTATATAAAAAAAATATAAAAGAACTTTTTGATATACCTTATTATATACAAACCAAAAAGGAAGAATGGATAAAATAATAAAAACAGAATTAGTCATTAAAACGGATGAAATATCAAATCGCAAACCGCCCCAAAAAATATTGAAATATTCTATAATTGAAATATCTTTAAAATATTGCTGATTGCTAATTATAAAAAGGAAACGTGATATTGAATATAATAACAATAATATAGTAATTCTTATAAAAAGTATAAAATATAGATTATTAGAATATTGTTTTAAAAAAAAATGAAACTGTTTTCGCATAGAATTGCAAAAATACAAATAAAAATAGGTATAAAACATCAGTTTTTATTCAACAAAATGATATAAAATAAGGTTAATTTTACGCAAACAGATGCAATACGTTGAAATATAATTTGTTGGAAAAGTGAAAAAAAGTTAAAAAAAAGTATACAAGTAATAATATTTTTTTTAATTTTGCATAAAATTTTAATAATAGTAAAAACAAATGAAAAAGTTATTGTCTTTAATCGCTGTTGCTGGAATATTTGCATTCGTAGCTTGCGGACCAAGTGCAGAAGAAAAAGCTGCTGCTGAACAAAAAATTCAAGATTCTATTGCTCAAGTTGAACAAACAAGAATAGAAGAAGAACAAGCAGCTGCTGAACAAGCTGTTAACGATTCAATTGCTGCTGCTGAGCAACAAAGAATTCAAGATTCTATTGCAGCTGCTGAAGCAAAACCAGCAAAAAAAGGTAAAAAATAATTTATCTTTCTAGCAAAAAAAAGGGAATTTTAAAAAAAATTCCCTTTTTTTGTTTTTTGTATTATTTTTATTTATAAATTTGCACGTTAATTAATTAATCAAAAACTTAATAAATCAGAATCAAAATGAAAAAATTTTTCGGATTATTTTTAATCGCAGGAATGTTAGTAATTTCTGCTTGTGGAACAGGTAATAAAGAAGAAGGTACAACAACAGATTCAACTGCTGTTGAACAAATGGAACCAGTAGCTGATACTACAGCTGTTGTTGCTGACACTACTACCGCTCCAGTTCAATAATTTATTGTTCTTCATAATTTATTAAGGAGAGATATTTAAAATATCTCTCCTTTTTTTGTAAAAAAAATTTAAAGTTAGATTAAAAAAGTTTAATTTTGAACTCAAAAAATAAGAACTCTTATGGAATTTAATATTGAAAAAATAGTAACAGCAGGCAATAAAGGAAAAGGAATACGTTCCGATTGTTTCATTACTATGGAATTACAGGAAAGTGGTGGAATTCAGATTGAAATACAGAGTAAAGTCTTTGTTTTCTATGGAGAAGCAATTAAAAAATTAGCATTATCCATGATGGAATTTTTCGAAATAAAAAATGCGAAAATATTAATTGAAGACACGGGAGCTATTGATTGTGTGCTTTCAGCAAGGATTGAAGCTGTAATCAAACAACTAATCAAAACAGAAAAAGACTATCTTCCCGACATGATTTCCACAAATTTATACTCAACTGCTAAAGATAGAAATCGTTTTTCAAGGCTCTATTTGCCAGGTAATTCACCTAGTTTAATGCTTAATGCAGGTATTCATAAACCTAATGCAGTAATACTTGATTTAGAAGATGCTGTAGCTGTTGATAAAAAATTTGAAGCAAGTTTTTTGGTTCGCAATGCTTTAAGAGCTATGGATTTTTATGGTACAGAGCGCATGGTTCGTATCAATCAGATTCCAAGAGGTTTGGACGATCTGGCTTTTTTAGTCCCTCATAATGTAAATTTATTATTAGTTCCAAAATGTGAAGAAGCAGAACAGATTATACAATTAAACTCAAAAATTGATGAATTGAAAAAAATTCATGGTATAACAAATCCAATTTGGTTGATGCCTATTATTGAAAGTGCCAAAGGTATATTGAATGCGTATCAGATAGCTCAATCTGCTGACAATATTGTTTCAATGGCTATTGGACTGGAAGATTATACCGCTGATTTAGGAACAAAACGTACTTATGAAGCTACAGAGTCTTTCTTTGCAAGATCTATGGTTGTTAATGCATGCAGAGCTGTTGGAATTCAACCTATTGATTCTGTGTTTTCTGATATTGCCGATATGGAAGCATTAAAAGAAAACGTATTTAAATCAAAAGCACTTGGTTTTGATGGTATGGGATGTATTCATCCTCGACAGATTGGAGTGATACATGAATATTTTGCTCCCGATTTAGCAGAAATAGAAAAAGCCAGAAAAATAGTTTTAGCTTTTGATGAAGCTACAGCAAAAGGATTAGGAGTTGTATCTTTGGGAAGTAAGATGATTGATCCACCTGTTGTTAAAAGAGCTTTAAAAACTATTGAATTAGCTGTAAATATGGGTAAACTATCAAAAGAATGGAGGAGCGAATAATGAAAAAATATGATAATTTAGTTAGAAATGCTGCTGGAAGAATAGTTCCAACTGAAGTTAATGGAGTTTCACAGTTTCCTTATATGGGAATAGGACAATATAAACCTACTGGAAGAAAATATGCTCCTCAAATTGTTTCGTGTTCAGATTATCCTGAAGACGGAAACAAAACCTTACCAACTCTTAAGGATGCACTTATTAAATCCGGCTTAAGAGATGGGATGGTAATATCTACTCATCATCACTTTAGGAATGGTGACCTTATTGCAATTCAAATCTTCGATATTGCAAAAGAGCTGGGAGTTAAGGATTTGGTATGGGTACCATCTGCTTCTTTTGAATGCCAGTCGGTTTTGGTAAAATACCTTGAAGATGGAACTATTCATCACATTGAAGGAAGTATGAATGGCTCATTAGGCAGATTTACTTCTGAAGGTAAAATGAATGGTTTAGGAATATTACGTTCTCATGGGGGTCGTTATCAGGCAATTCAGGATGGAGAAGTAATTATTGACATCGCAGTAATTGCAGCTCCTACTGCCGATCCTTTTGGAAATGCAACCGGAGATAGAGGTCCAGCCGCTTGTGGACTTTTAGGATTTGCTCTAGCCGACTCACAATATGCAAATAAAGTTGTTGTAGTTACCGATAATTTAGTCCCGTTTCCTTGTATTCCATGGCAGATTCAAGGTAATTATGTAGATTATGTTGTAGTTGTAGATAAAGTTGGTATTCCTGAAAAAATTGTTTCAGGAACAACAGAAATCACCAAAAGTCCTGATCGTTTATTATTGGCAGAATGGACTGCTCAATTTTGCGATGAAGCGGGAATAATTAAGGATGGGTTTTCTTTTCAGGCAGGTGCTGGAGGAACAGCACTTTCAATTGGTGTTTATTTTGCTGATATTTTGCGAGATAGAGGCATGAAATCGAGATGGGCCAGAGGTGGTAGTAATAAATACCTGGTTAAAATGTTAGAGGAAGGTTTACTTGACTACATTCTTGATGGTCAAACATTTGATTTGGATGGTGTACGTTCAATGCGTGAAAATGAAGGGCATGTAAATACAAGTCCTTTTACAAGTTATAATTATCATGGCAAAGGAAATTTTTCGTCAATGGTTGATGTTGTTATATTAGGTGCAACAGAAGTTGATGTTAATTTTAATGCAAATGTTGTTACTCACTCAGATGGATATTTGCTTCATGGTATTGGTGGCTGGCAGAATTGTCTGCATGCAAAATGTACAATTATTCCTGTTCCTTTGTTTAGAGACCGAATTCCTGTAATTTTAGATGAAGTTACAACGCTTTGTGGTCCTGGTGAGTTGATTGACGTAATAGTTACCGAACGAGGTATAGCAATAAATCCAAGACGTACTGATTTAATTGAGAAGATGAAAAATTCAAGTCTCCCTATAAAAACAATTCAGGAATTGAAGGATGAAGCGGAAAGAATTTGTGGAAAGCCTGCAAAACCTAAACTAAGCGATGAAATAGTTGCTGTAGTTAAATGGGTTGATGGAACAATTTTAGATTCAATAAGAAAAGTTGAATAAAAAAAGGGGCTTATGCCCCTTTTTTTTGATATTTTTTATTTCCCTCGTCCCTGAAGTATGATTATCATTGTATAAAGTAATATCTTCAAATCAGTTGCAAGAGACATATTTTCTATATATAACAAATCATATTTTAATCTTTCAACCATTTCATCCACATTTTCTGCATAACCGAATTTTACTTGTCCCCATGATGTGATGCCAGGTTTTACTTTGTGTAATAAACGATAATGGGGAGCTTTTTTAACAATTTCATTTATAAAATATTGTCTTTCTGGTCGTGGACCCACTAAAGACATATTTCCTTTTAAAACATTAAAAAACTGAGGAATTTCATCTAATCTCACTTTTCGCATAAATCTTCCAAATGGTGTAATTCTTGGATCATCTTCATAGGATAATAATGGAATTCCACTCTCTGCATTTATATACATAGATCTGAATTTATGCATCATAAAAGGCTTTCCTTTCAACCCAATACGTTCATGGGAATAAAAGACAGGTCCTTTTGAAGTTGTTTTAATTATAATAGCTGTTATCATATATACAGGCGATAACAATGTGAAAACAAATAATGAAGAGAAAATATCGAGTATTCTCTTAAGTGATTGCTGCCAGGTAGGCATTAAATCAGGTGATATTAATATAAGAGGAGCATGAAAAATTGAACTCATTCTTACTGAACCCAATAATATATCCTGTAAGTCGGGAATTATTTTAATAACTACTTCACTGTCTTCCAATGCAGTAATTATACTTCCTATAAGCTTATGTTCCGATTCTTCGATAGCTATTATAACCTCTTCAATATTTTGTTCTATTATAATGTTGCGTAACGATTTATAATTCCCCAAAAAAGGCAACATCGATTCTATTTCAGAATTTTGACTTCCATTTACACTTACAAAACCAACAAATTTATTTCCAGAAGATTCTACTTGATTCTCAATATCCTGATATATTTTTATGGCATTTTCATGACTCCCAACTATCACTGTATTAAAACCAATTAACTTATGATGTATTTTATAGGCAGTTCTTGAAGTAAGTATTACTCTAAATAAATAGGTGAAAAAGAAATGAAGAAAGAAAAGAACGAGAAATGATTGATAGTAGTTTTTATAGGTTATTATTACATCATCAAGTATTAAGGCAAAAAATATCACTAAAACTCCAATCAAGCTAATAATAAATGTTTGTTCCAATTCCTGTAACCTTGATTTTCGATAAATCTTACGATATGTTCCAACCATCAGATATAAAGTTAACCAAAATAAAGGAATAAAAATCAATCCTTTATATAAATTTGAATCTTCAAGAATTCGAACAATTTCAGAATAGAAATTTTGATTTACCTGATTTTTGCGATAGATAAAAAATAAACCCCAAGCAATTATAGCAGAGATAATATCAGAAATTACATATTTTGAAACTTGTAAGTTTTTATTCATCATCTTTGTTATTTATTGTTTACGATGTAGCAATTTAATGTTGTCAAAAAACACCGATACTGTTTGATTTTCTGAGCTTTTGTATTCGCCAAAAAATATCTTAAAATCAGTGGCAGCGTATAAATCGCTTAAATCAGGAGTAAAATTGATATATATTTTCTTCCATTCAGTTGATGGATAAAGAACCAATGTAGAAATTTGAACTATTTTCGATGGGAAATATGCCAATAATCCAACTCTCACTGTATTATTGGATTTATAATTCATCTCTAAAAAAACGGGTGATCCGTTTTTAGGTAATACATAGTTATGAATAGTTTCAATTTCAAAAAAATTCTGATTTTGATCCAAATAGATTAAACCTGAGTAAGAACCTTCAAAAACATTTCCAACAATGCTCGATTTAATTATGTTAGTATCACTTCCGCTTCTTTTCTGCATTGAAACACCACCATCTTCAAAATCTTCTTTCCATTTAAAATCAGTATCATCTCTGTAAGATGTTTTTGTTAAAGTGGTGTCTATATGCGATATACTATCTTCGGTAAGATTAAAATCGTATAAATATATTTTTTTATAAAAAGGATACTCTACTCTGGTACTTCCAATACCATTCATTTTTATTCCGGGAGCTAAAGTAATTGTATGCTTCCCCTTTTTCAGCACAGGAAATTTTGCAGGTAATTCAAATGCTCCTATTAATTCATCATCAACATATACCCATACATCTGTTATTTTATTGGATAATGAACCTTCAGCTAAAATTGCATTTTTTTCGAGAATAAACTTATCAATCTGAATGTAAGCAGGAATGGTTTGATCTCCATCAAATTTTTCGCAGGAAATCGATAAAACGATTAAGCAAAAAAACATAAAATGACTGATTTTTTTTGATAAAAATATAAGAATCCCCATTGAAATACAATTGAGCTGTTAAAATAATAGAAAGATAACGACTAAAAATAATAATTAGTATTAAAACACAGAAAAATTAGTCTATCTGATGGTTTAATTTTTCAATAATTTGATAGGCAACATTTAAGGCATTATATCCATCAATTATCGAAACTAACGGAGTTGTATTTTCAATTATTGAATGATAGAATGTTTCCAATTCCATTTTTATAGCGTTAGTAGATTGGATAACAGGTTTTTCAAAAAGAATCTGTTTTGATCCTTTATTTTCTCCCAAATCAATTATCATTGCAAAAGGATCCTCATTCTCACCAATAACTTCTTTCATACGAACAATTTCGGCTTCTTTATCCAAAAAGTCAACTGCAATATAGGCATCTCTTTGGAAAAATCTTGATTTTCTCATATTTTTCAATGAAATCCTGCTTGCAGTTAAATTTGCTACACATCCATTATCAAACTCAATACGTGCATTGGCAATGTCTGGTGTATCACTAACAACAGCAACTCCACTGGCACTTATTTTGCGAACATTAGATTTTACAACACTAAGCACGATGTCAATATCATGAATCATTAAGTCAAGAATTACAGGAACATCAGTACCGCGTGGATTAAATTGTGCTAAACGATGTGTTTCAATAAACATTGGATTTTTAATATGCTCCATTGCAGCCATAAATGCTGGATTAAACCTTTCAACATGACCAACCTGAACTTTAACATTGGCCTCATTTGCCAGTTCAATTAATTTTCTTGCTTCAGCCGAAGAAGCAGCAATTGGTTTTTCAATAAATACATGCTTGCCTCTTTTTAAAGATTTTGAAGCACATTCGAAATGAGATAGCGTTGGAGTTACTATATCAACAACATCTACTTCATCAATCAACTCTTCTATTGATCCAAAAGAATGAGTATCAAACTCTTCTGCAACCTTTTGCGAATTTTCCTTGTCCGGATCAAAAAAACCAATAAATTCAAATTCAGGTATTTGCTTTATACATTTTATATGTATTTTCCCAAGGTGACCTGCACCCATTATGCCAATTCGTAACATATTTCTTTTTTTTTGCAAAAGTAATTTTTTATCCTAATTGATTTCACTATTTTCGCAAAAAAAACAGTACAGATAAGTAAATTTTTTCAATGATTGATACATATAAACATAAAGACTTACGCAAACAATTGGTTATTAACATAAGACAAAAAGGAATCAAAGACGAGAATGTACTTGCTGCTATAGAAAAAATTCCAAGACATTTATTTCTTGATTCTTCTTTTATTGATTTTGCTTATCAGGATAAACCATTTCCAATTGGGAATGGACAAACTATTTCTCAGCCATATACAGTAGCTTTTCAATCTGAATTGCTGAAAATTAAAAGAAACGAAAAAGTACTTGAAGTTGGAACTGGTTCTGGTTATCAGGCTTGTGTTTTGATAGAATTGGGTGCTAAAGTTTTTACAATTGAACGCCAAAAAGATTTGTTTATTAAAACAAAAACCTTTCTCCCGTCTATAGGCTACAGACCTCGAATGTTTTATGGCGATGGTTATGCAGGATTGCCTGCTTTTGCGCCTTTTGATAAAATAATTGTAACTGCTGGGGCACCATTTATTCCGGAAGCTTTAATTAAGCAATTAAAAAATGGTGGAATATTGGTTGTACCTGTTGGTGAAGATATTCAAACAATGATTAGCCTGGAAAAAACAAATGAGTCTGAAATCATAAAATCAGAACACGGTACCTTTAGGTTTGTTCCATTGCTGGAAGATAAAGCTGATGGACAAAAATAAATTTAAGGTTCAATTTTAACCCTTATACTTTTACTTATTGAAAGTGCAGTAGTTATTGTTGATAAATCAGAATAAACCTTTCCATCAAGACCCGAATAATGACTATGACCGATAGGTATCAATTCGTATTCATTTGAATTATTTTGCAAATCAATAATAGCAGAATAAATGATTGCCGGCTGACTGGATGTTTTGTAATTTTCATCATCTGGAAATTTATCATTTGACCAATAATTATTCCAATCCCAGGATTGATTAATTTCAAATAAAATTTTTACAAATCTTAAATTATTTTTGTTTTCGAAAGTGCTGTTTATTTTAAAATTTCCTTTAGGAGTTGCTCCTGTAACAGCATCGGGGAGTGGATTCTTATATGAAGGTATATATAAGAATTTTTCATTGACAAATCCTTTCTGATGACCCCAATATGGCAATGCTGCTGGTCTGTAAACTTGCCCTGATATCCATTTGCCATCTTTTTTTTCTCCATGTTTAAAAACTCCACTGGCAACAGATTTGGCTACATAAATGGTTTGCAGATATTTGCCATTTGTGTCCTCAACCCAAAGTGCCATAAGTGGATGGTTGTGAGATATTCCCTTTGTAAAAGTAACTGTAAGTTTTTTTCCGTTAATTTCACTGTTCGTATTAATTTCTTCAAATAAATCATTATTTGTTTTTGAAGTATTAAAGCCACAACTATAAGCCATTAATATTATTAATGCAAAAAATATGTTTTTAAATGAAATGTATTTCATTGGTTTATTTTATTTATTGTTATTTTGACATAAAAAGCTTTCCAACACATTTATTCTATTGTTTATGAATGAATTTACATGCAGGTATTATGATTTTTTAAAATTCTACAATTATTCCAATAGTTGGAAGAACATTACCTGAAAAATCATCAATTTTTCTTAATATATATTTTGTATTATCTAAAGGATCAATAGCAACATTTCCTTCTAAATCAAGATTAGTGTAAATAGGTTGTTGTTCTGATTTGTAAGCAAGTACGTTTTGAACATCCATATAAATATTTAATGACCATTTCTTAAAGAAATATTGTTTGTCAACCCTGACATCTAATTGATTAAAATTACTAAGTCTCATAGAATTAAATGCATTATAATTTAAATAACCTCGTCCTCTTGAATTCCATACTTCTTGTTTTGATGATTCCATAATGTCAATTGGTGTATAGGGAGCACCTCCTACAAATCGCCATTTGGCACCAATTTCCCAATTTTTTCCTAAATTTCTTTTAGCTGTTAAATTCAAAATATGTTTGTTATCCCAAGCAGAAGGAATATATAAATCATTCTTTTCTTTAAATTCACTTCTTACAAATGTATATGATAGTATAACATTAAATCCTTTCAGGTTTGTATTTCTATAATAAACTTCAAAACCATAAGCTCTTCCTTCTGAAGTTGAAGTTACTTCTTCATCTCCAAAAGTTCCATAATCTGCTCCTTTACTTGCTATTGAGACAGAATCATTTATTGAAAACGGATAATTATGATACCATTTGTAAAAACCTTCAATGGTTAATTTTGAATTTTCATTAAACAGATAATCAAAACCTGTAACAAAATGATCAACAGCTATATATTTAACTTCATTTTCTTTATTTACCAACTCTCCTGCATTATTCCGAAATCCTAATGTGGTGTAAGTAGGTCTTTGATAATATCTTCCAATATTTGCATTTAAAAACAATTTTTCTGTTAAACCCAATGAAGCAGATATTCTCGGAGAAAACTGATTTAGTAAATTTTTCATTTCATCATCATAATTACTTGCATCCATTCTAATGCCTAGAGATACGGATAATCTATCATCCAAATATGATTTGGAAACCTGTCCAAAAAGATTCCATGCAAATAAATCCAATTTTGAATTGTAATTAATTGTAATTAAGCTATCTTTAGCTAAAATTTTCTGATAGGTATCGTTGGTATAACGATTAAATTCCAAACCAGCTCCAAATATTAACTTATATTCCTTGATTTGAGAATTTCTTTCAAATCTGAATTTATTTTCAATTTCATCAGAAGCATAATCCAATATTTTTGGTTTGTTTTCATCATTTTCAGGATATTTATAAGAAATATTTCTAAGCATATTTCTACTTAATACATAAGTATCATACGAATTGGTTCTATAATGTTTATAAACTCCGCCTATTGCATAATTCCATTGCTCAAAAACAGGAAGATAACCTAATATGTATTTTTGGTTTTCATCAGGGTTTTTAATTCCCAGATTTAATTTGAATTGATCAATAGCACCTACACCAATTATTGTCAATTCATTTTTCAAATCGAATTTAATTTTTGATTTCCATTGAAAATCATTATAGGTTGGTAAAAAAGGTAATCCAATGGCACTAAACAAGAACTGTAAATAAGATCTTCTTGCTGAAAATATAAATGATGTTTTTTTATTTATAGGACCGTCTAATGTTAAAGCCAGATCAGATGCACCAAATGATCCTTTAAATTTAAGATTATCAGGATTTCCATCAATCATTTTCATATCCAAAACAGAACTTAATGCATTTCCTTTATTTGCTGGAAAAGCTCCGGAATAGAATTCAATCTCTCTAATAAAATCTACATTTATTATACCTACTGGTCCACCTGAAGCTCCTTGAGTTGCAAAATGATTTAGATTTGGAATTTCAATTCCATCCAGATAAAACCGATTCTCACTTGCCCCACCACCTCTTACAATAATATCGTTTCTAAAGGCAGGAGTTGATGAAACTCCTGGCAATGATTGCAAAACCTTAGAAATATCACGATTACTTCCCGGACTTTTTTCAATATCTGAAATACCAATACTTTTCATAGATAATGGGCTTTCTTCATCTCGTCTGAATGTTGTGGTTTTTATTTCAACTTCAGACAATTTAATTGCCATTTCTTTCATTGGAATATCAATATATCTTGTTTTTCCGCTTGTTACCATAAATTCAGAAGAAATAAATCGCTCATAACCAACAAAAGTAGCTACTATTTTTAAGAAGCCAGGCTTTACATTTGTAAATATAAAATTACCATCCAAATCAGATGTTGAACCAATATTTGTTCCTTCAATTATAATGTTTGCAAAAGGAATTGGTTCATTATTTTTAGAATTAAAAATGCGACCTTTTATATTCCCTGTTTGAGCAAAGCCCATAAATACTATGTTTAAGAAAAACAGAATCAATAATACTAACTTTTTAATCATACTTTTGAGTTTTTAATCATATAAATAATAATTTTCAATAAAAATGATGAAAAATTATTGCATTTGTAGAATATTTTTAAATATATGATAAAACCATATTTTACACAATTTGTTCATTCCCTTTTATTTCTAAATAGAATTTGAGAAAAATAAAAAAAAACATAAAAAAAAAACATAAAAAATTTTTTTTGAGTTCAAATAATGCTTATACTTGCAATACGAAATTTTAAAAAAAAATAATTAGGAAATTATTAAGATTAATTTACTTCTTTTTTTTTAAATTGTTAAAAATAAATATATTAGAAATAATTAAACTTAATATAATATCTTTTTTAAATTATCTACAATTATTAATTAAACTTAACTTTCTATGAGAAAAATTACAATTTTACTTGTCTCGCTCATAATAATGGGGATGCAGGTAATTCAAGCACAAAGAGTTATCACAGGAAAGGTAACAAGTGCAGAAGATGGAGCCAGTATTCCCGGTGTCCAGATTGTTGTAAAGGGGACTTTACATGGAACTACTACTGATATTGATGGGAAATATCGAATAACGGTTCCTGAAAAATCAGATGTACTTATTTTTTCATTTGTTGGTATGAAAAGTCAGGAAGTGAAAATTGGTACAAAAAGTGTAATTGACGTAGTAATGGCTTCTGATGTTATGAACATTGAAGGAGTTGTTGTTACAGCAATTGGCGTAAAAAAGCAGGAAAAAAACCTTGGTTATTCTGCTACACAAGTAAATGCTGATGAGATTATGAAATCCCGCGACAGAAGCCCTATGAATGCTTTACAGGGCAAAGTAGCCGGTGTAAATATTTCAACAGCTTCTTCAAGTCCGGGTGCTTCTACCCGTGTAATTTCCAGAGGTTTTTCTTCATTAACTGGTAGTAATCAGGCTTTGTATGTTGTTGATGGGGTACCTATCAATAACTCTTCAATCGGAAGTACTGATCTTAATGGAGGTACTGACTTTGGTAACAGAGGGAATGATATCAATCCTGATGATATTGAAAGTATTTCTTTCTTAAAAGGATCTTCAGCAACAATTCTTTATGGATCAAGAGCTGCTAATGGAGTAATTGTGATTACTACCAAAAAAGGTAAAGATCCAGTAAAAGGTATTAAGAAAAAAGGTGCTGACATTACATTTACTTCAACATTCTTTGGTGAAACTCCTTTACGTTTACCAACATTCCAGAATCAATTCGGTGAAGGATTTAATGGAACTGCTGATTTAATTGAAAATACAAGTTGGGGTCCAAAATTTGATGGAGTAAATAGAGTTTGGGGTCATGTTGTTAATAATCAACAACAAATAAAACCTTATGTTGCTTTACCAAATAATGTTAGAGACTTTTTTGATATGGGAACTACTTTTGATAATTCAATATCAATATCAAATGCAAATGAAAAATCAAGTTATTTCTTCTCCTATTCCAATTTAAATGCAGATGGAATTTTTCCAACGGATGCTGATAGTTACAAAAGGAATACACTTTCTTTAAGAGGTACTGCAAAGTTAGATAATAAATTTACAAGTTCAGGTTCAATATCTTATGTAAAGAAAAGAAGTAAATTTGTACCAACAGGTCAGGATCAATCGGTGTATGATAACATTATGCAAACACCGAGAGATATTAGTATCGTTGATCAGGAAGACTATAATAATCAATGGTATAATTTAGATAATTTTTATAATGGTTATGCAGCTAATCCTTACTATGTATTAAATGAACATGGTAATGATTTCAATGAAGACCGTGTTTTTGGTAATATTGGATTGGATTACAAATTTAATGATTGGATTAATGCATCATGGAAAATTGGTTCTGATGTTGCAAACTCTCAGTTAAAAGAATGGAGAGCAATTACAAATTATGTAAGAAATGACTATAATGATGATCCAGGTACAGTTTCTGAACAAACCTATTTTAACCGTGAATTCAATAGTGACCTTATTTTAAGTTTTAACAAAGGCTTATCTGATGATATTGAACTTAGTGGTTTGGTTGGTTGGAATGTTAATCAAAGAAATACAAAAACATTAGCTACAGAAGTAATCGGTTTAAATATTCCTTATTTTTATAATTTATCCAATAGCTCATCAACACCTTCAGTAGCTGAAGCTACAATGAAAAGAAGATTATATGGCTTATATATGAGTGCTGATGTTAATTATAAAAAATATTTAAATTTCCAGATTAATGCCAGAAATGATTGGTCTTCAACATTACCTGAAGAAAATCGTTCTTTCTTTTATCCTGGAGCAAATGTATCATTCATATTTTCGGAATTTTATCCTGAAATCACAAATATAATTCCTTTTGGGAAAGTTAGAATGGGTTGGGCTCAGGTAGGTAACGATGCAAATCCTTATCTAATTTTCAACTCTTTTACTCAAGCTAATTATGCTGACGGTTATAGAGGTTTAGATTGGCCATTAGGAGGAATTAATGCACTTACAGTTGGAAACACAATTGGTAATCCTGAATTAAAACCAGAAATTACTTCTGAATTTGAAATCGGAACTGATTTGCGTTTCCTTAATAATAGATTAGGTATTGATTTTACATACTATAATAAAATCACAACTGATTTAATTTATCCTGTGCCATTAGCATATTCAAGTGGTTATAGATTTCAAACAATGAATCTGGGTAAGATTTCTAATAAAGGTATTGAACTTTTAGTAAAAGGAACACCAATAAAAAAAGCTAATTTCAGATGGGACATCTCTGTTAACTTCTCTAAAAACTATAATGAACTTATTGAACTAAATGATGAATTAACAAAAGTTGATTTAGGTGGTACAAGTCGTTTAGGTTTTGTAGCGATTCCCGGACAACCATTAGGTATGTACGAAGGTGCTGTTGCATTAACAGACGGACAGGGTCATATAGTTGTGGATGCTAGCGGGTTACCAGTTGCAGATCCTGAAAACCAAATATTAGGAGGTTCTCAATATGATTGGATGGCTGGAGTTTCAAATAATATTACTTATAAAAACCTGTCTTTATCTTTTTCATTTGATATTCGTCAGGGTGGTTTGATGTATTCACGTACAAAAGAAATAATGTATTTTGCAGGAACTGCTCCAGCAACAACTTATAATGATCGTCAACCTTTTATCATTCCTAACTCAGTTCAAGCTATTTATGATGCAAATGGAGCTATTACCGGTTATACCGAAAATACAACAGCAATTTCTCATGAATCAGCAACATTGTATCAATATTACGATCAAACAAGAGGTGCAGGAAATTTTGCACGCGAATGGTTAATCGACAAATCTTTTATAAAACTTCGTGAAGTTGTTTTTACCTATACATTCCCTAAAAAATGGCTGGCAAAAACTCCATTTGGTGATGCTTCATTTAGTATAATCGGACGTAACCTGTTACTATTTACACCAGAAGACAATCAATTTATCGATCCTGAATTAACCACATTTGGTAACGATTTAAATGCAGATTATGGTGAATATAGTGCAGCTCCTACTACTAGAAGTTTCGGTGCAAGTTTACGTTTTACTTTTTAATAATTTAAAAATACATAAAAATGAAAAATATATTTAAATTTAATAAATGGATGCTTCTCATAATGGTCTTTATTTTTGCTAGTTGTGAGAAAGATTTCATGGATGTTAACCATGATCCAAGTAGGTCTGCTGAATCAACGGTTCAACTGACATTTCCTGCTGCAGTTGGTTCTTCTGCTTATGTAATTGGCGGTTATTATCAACTATTGGGCGGTTTCTGGTCTCAACACTGGACACAAGCTATTGGTGCACCTCAATGGAGAGAAATTGATTCTTACAATCTTCAAACCAGTGATTTTGATGTTAGGCAATGGGGCGAATTATATTCCGGAGCTTTAACAGATTATAAATATGTAAGAGAATTGGCGAAAAGTAAGCAAAACTGGAGCTATTATTTAATGGCAACTGCTATGCAAGCATATACCTATCATGTTCTTGTTGACTTATATGACAAAATTCCATATACTGAAGCTTTATTAGGCAATGAAGGAAATCTTACACCTAAATATGATAACGGATCTGTTGTATATGATGGTTTAATTGCAATGTTAAATGAAGCTTTAAGTCATGATTACAAAACTTTCCAAAGCAGTACCAATCCAACAGCAACTGCTGTAGAACCAGGAACCGATGATATTATTTTTGCCGGTGATATGGATAAATGGGAAAGATTTGTAAATACATTGAAATTAAAAATCTATTTACGTCAATCTTATGCTCGTCCAACTGTTGCTTCTGCTGGAATACAAGCGATGTACACCGCTAATGCAAATTTTCTGGATGTTGACGCTAAGATTGCTATTTTTGCAAGTCAACAAAATAAACGTAATCCCGCTTATGAAACATTTATTGATAGATTATCAGGAAACGTTTCAATGAGTAATACGATTTTTTCAATATTAGACAGTGTTGCTGATCCACGTTTACCTAAACTAATTGCAAAAAATAAATTAGCTGTTCCAGCATATAAATGTTTGGTTCAGGGTGATTATTTCAATACAACCTTCCCAACTGGTGCGAATATTGCAAATTTATCTACTCCTGTTTTAGGTGCTGTTGATCCTGTTTACTTTTTTAGTGCTGCAGAAAGTTATTTTTTACAGGCTGAAGCAATTGAAAAATATAGTTTAGCTGGAAATGCAAAAACAATGTATGAAACAGGTATTGATGCTTCGTTTGCAAGGTTAGGTGTTGCTGGTGCTGCTGCTCTTTATGCTGTAGGTGCTCCTTATGAATATACGGGTGCTAATTTTGAAGAAAAACTGGAAAAAATTATTGGTCAAAAATGGATAGCAATGACAAATAACCAAGGCTTGGAAGCATTTTTAGAACATAATAGAACCCATTATCCAAAAGAAAGTACAGTTCCCGGAACGTCAGCTTCTTATGTTAAAGGTCAATTTACTATTTCCGTAAATAGTTCAACAGGTAATCTTTATCCAAAACGTTTGTTGTTTACAGAATCTGAACGCAGAAGAAATCCTAATACTCCTGCTTTAGAGTCAATTAACAAAAGAGTTTGGTGGGATGTTAAACCGTAATTATTAAAAATTTAAAAATCGTTAATATGAAAAAAAATAATATAATAATAATGGTAATCCTTTTAATCACAATTACTTTTATAAGCTGTGAAAAGGATACGAAAAATGTGTCAACAATAACGACATATCCTGAATTATCATTGGTTGGTGATCAATATATGACAATTGCCAAAGGTGCTGTTTTTACAGAACCTGGAGTAAC
Organism: uncultured Bacteroides sp.; assembly: GCA_964646395.1. Lineage (GTDB taxonomy): Bacteria > Bacteroidota > Bacteroidia > Bacteroidales > JACABE01 > JACABE01. The sequence goes on along the minus strand of CAZYEM010000024.1, from coordinate 5,834 downwards.
TGCAACTATTGGTGGAGCTGCTGTTCCTTTTACAACAACAGGAACAGTTGATCCAACTACTGCTGGTGTTTATATACTTGAATACAAAGCTACTAATTCTGAAGGTTTCTTTCAAACAGCCAAGAGATATGTTGGTGTAATTGCTGCTGATGCAGCAGCATTAAATTTAAGTGGAAACTGGAAAAGAACAAATGGTGTTATGACAACCTGGACTAAAATTACAGCCCATTCTGGACTTTATACAACTAATAATGTTGGTGGTGTGGATCCGGTTGCAAATCCAAGTTATAGCTATCCTGTCAGAATCTTTAATATTAAAGATAGTACATTGGTTATTCCTTCTCAAGTGAATCCTTTAGGTGGTGAGGTTTATTGTACAAGTGTTGCTTACAAGCCATCTGTAGGATTGGGACAAGTAAAATGGGTAGTAATGGGTAGTGGCTATGGAACAGCAGCCCGCACTTTTGACAAACAATAATTAACTTAAAAATTAATAAAATGAAAAATAGAATAATTTTTGGTATGCTATTTATTTTCACATTAGTTATTGTACTATCGTGTGAAAAAGAAGATAAATGGAAAGATTTTCAGAAATTCGATCCTACTTATCCAATATGCGGTCAATATAGTGTTAATTGGACTTTAAATGGCGTTGAACAAAGTGATCCTACAATAATATCTGTTTATAATTCTTCTAAGTATGATGGAATTTGGATTGATGATAACAAACATTTCTGGCAATTTAAAGTTAAAGCCAATTTAAACGGTAGTAATTTTTCAATTGTAAAAGGATTTGATGAATATTGGGATGATTCAACAACAATAACAAATGGAAGAGTTGTGAATGATAGTATCTATATGGAACTTGAATGGAATTCTTCACCTGGCGATATTTATATTTGTCGTGGAAAACGTCAAACTGGTTTTGAATAATAACAAACTGGTTTTTAAACTTCTAAAAAGCTGCCAAAAATTTGGCAGCTTTTTTTGTAACTTTTTTTTAAACTTCATCGTCATATATTAAAATTAGTTTATAAATCACAATTTAATATTTTATACGATGAAAATCAAATATTTAGCATTAGCAATTATCTTCCTTTTAGGAAGCTTTTCTTTAAAAGCCGGAAACGATAAGTTGAGTTTAAAAGAAACTGTCATTTCAAAAATTAAGTATCCCGAATTTGCAAGAGATCAAAAATTAGAAGCCGATGTTTATGTAAGTTTAACTGTGGCAGATAATGGTGAAATTATTGTAAACCAAACCAACTCAGTAAATCCAGAATTAATGGAATATGTTAAAACTGAACTTGCAAAAATAAAAGTAAATTTAGATAATGAAGTTATAGGTAAAACATTTTATTATCGCATTACTTTTAAATTTCAGGAATAGATTTCTGTTTATTAAGTTTATTGTTAAAGCTGATTCAGGAAAGTTTCAGCTTTTTTATTTTGGTTTCTTCTTTTTAAGCCATAATTTTTGACCTATTTCAGGTTTGTCCGTTTTTTCCATTCTATTTTTCTTATAGAGTTGATTTAATTTTATTCCATATAACTGCGAAATTTCAAACATGGTTTCTTTCTTCCTAACAATATGAAATTCAGCAAATCCTCTTCTTCTTTTGGGCTTAATGTATATTTTTTCTCCTGTTTTTAATTTATATTCTTTTGTAAAATCGTTATAGCGAATTATTTCATTTGGTTTTACCTCAAAATCTGCAGCTATACTGAAAAAAGTATCACCTTTTTTTGCAAAAATAAACTGAACTCTATTATTTAAATAAACTTTTCTACTGCTTTTACCTATCAAAATAGTTTCAAAATCCTCTGAATCATCATTTGATGTTTTAAATCCAATTTCATCCAATTCTGATTTAGCAAGTAAAGCCGCATTGAGGTTTTCATTATCAATCTCGAATAATTTATTATCTTCAATAATTTTTATTAATAATTGCGGATATTTTGGATTTGTTGCATAGCCTGCTTCCTTTAATCCTTGAGCCCAACTTTTATAATCATTAATATTAAAAAAAAACAGGAAAGTATAACGTTCTCTGCTTCTCAGAAATGTGGAGTGATCCTTAAATGATTCACTTGCATCTTTATATACCCTGAAACATTCATTTTTTTCATCATCATCCTTAAAATATTTTTCACCCTGCCAGTCTTTGTGACATTTAATTCCAAAATGATTGTTTGCATTTATTGCCAAATCACTATTGCCGTTAGCCGATTCTAAAATACCCTGTGATAAAGTAATACTTGCAGGTATTTTGTAATTTATCATATTATTAATAGCAACAGCTTTATAGGTTTCAATATATTGCTTTACAGATATTTTTTTATTTGTATCTGATTGAGAATAAATATTTAATGATATAAATAAAAACAGCAAAAGTATAATTGACAAAAGATATTTATTATTGAGCATACGTTATTTTAATTGTTGATTATCTATTACAAAAGTATAATTTTGCAAAATCATTTTTAGTACCATTAAAAAGAGTTTTTTCACAAAATATTGTTACTAAAATCAAATTCAATGAATAATATTTTTTATGATAATAAAAAAGTACTTTCCTGAAATTAGTTCTGAGCAACTATCACATTTTGAGCAATTAATTCCATTATATACCGAATGGAATAATAAGATAAATGTAATTTCACGTAAGGATATCGAAAACCTTACCGTTAATCATATTTTACATTCACTTGCAATTGCAAAAGTTATTGCATTTAAGCCTGGTACAAAAATTTTGGATGTAGGTACTGGTGGCGGTTTCCCTGGAATACCACTGGCAATTATGTTTCCGGAGTGTAAATTTCATTTGATTGATTCAATTGGTAAGAAAATTACGGTTGTTGAGGCAGTTGTTGAAGCAATTGGTTTAAAAAATGTAACTGCCCAAAAAATAAGAGCAGAAGATGTGGAAGGAAAATATAATTTTGTAGTTAGTAGAGCTGTAACCACTGTTCCAGAATTTTATTCCTGGGTAAAAGATAAATTTATTAATAAAAATCAAAATTCTTTAAAGAACGGAATTATTTACCTGAAAGGTGGTGATTTAACGGAAGAATTATCAGCTTATGAAAATAAAAGTACAATATTTAATATTTGCGACTCTTTTGAAGAAGATTATTTTGAAACCAAAAAAGTAATACATATTTGTCAATAAATCAATTATAATGGGAAATTATACTAAAATCATATTAAAATCAGGAAAAGAAAAATCAATTCAACGTTTTCATCCATGGTTATTCTCAGGAGCAATTGAAGCAGTTACAAACGAGCTTTCTTCTGGTGAAATAGTTGAAATTTATGATAATAAAAGAAATTATCTAGCCACCGGACACTATCAGGATGAAGGGAGTATAGCTGTTAAAATATTTTCATTTGTAAAACAAGATATTGATGAATCTTTTTGGAAAGAAAAGCTTGGAAATGCTATAAAACTTAGAAAAATTTTAAACCTGACTGATAACGAAAGTACCAATGCTTATCGCCTTATTCATGGTGAAGGTGATGGAATACCAGGTTTAATAATTGATATGTATAATGGAAATGCTGTTATTCAGTTTCATTCCTTGGGAATGTTTTTGCTGAAGGATATTTTTGTAAAATTACTCAAAGAATTAATGGGAGATTCACTAAAATCTATTTATAATAAAAGTGGAAATACATTATCAGGAGAGCAAAATCGCTTCAATGAGTTTTTATATAATGGATGCGAATCTGAAATATTAATTAAGGAGTTCTATAATCAATATTATGTCGATATTGTTGAAGGTCAGAAAACAGGGTTTTTTATTGATCAGCGTGATAACAGAAAACTTCTTGAGCAGTTTTGTAAAGATAAAAAGGTTCTGAATGTTTTTGGTTATACCGGTGGATTTTCTGTATCAGCCCTTAAAGGTGGTGCAAAAATGGTTCATAGTGTTGATAGTTCTCAAAAAGCGATAGAATTAACAAATAGAAATGTTGAATTAAATTTTGGTAAAACAGAAAAACACGTATCGTTTACGACAGATGCTTTTGATTTTCTTGACAAAATGGAAGACGATTATGATGTAATTGTGCTTGATCCTCCTGCCTTTGCAAAACAATTGCATTTGAAAGACAAAGCGTTGAAAGGATATAGAAACATTAACAATAAAGTGATTAGCAAGTTAAAGCAAGGAGGAATTCTTTTTACTTTTTCTTGTTCACAAGCAATTCTTAAAGATGACTTTAGAACCATGATTTTTTCAGCTTCTGCATTAGCTAATAAAAATGTAAAAATTTTACATCAGCTTTCGCAAGGTAGTGATCATCCTATTAATATTTATCATCCGGAAAGTGAGTATTTGAAAGGATTGGTTTTGTATATTGATTAGTTAAAATAAATCTATAATATTGTTTCATTCTGATACTTTTGTCCCAAAACAGAGATATTGTTTGTTTGCGTGCATATTTAATGTCCTGTAATTATGCAATTTAAATATATGGCATTATAATTGAATAATGAATACTTGAAACAAAATAAATAAAATAACCATGAATGCAAAAATAATATTAATAAGTTTGTTTATCATTTCAATTTCATTATTCAGTTGCAAAAAAGATGATGCAACAATAACACCAAATACAAACCGACCTTCTTCTATGTCCGAATTAACTGCGACATCAGAATTTGGCTGGCAAACAGTAAATAATGTAAAAGTGAAAATACAAGGTTCTCATATTATGACTACCAGTATTATGACAGCTAATGGAAATGTATATTTTAAAGGTATGGTAAAACCAACTGAAAAAATAGAAACTACCATCGCATTACCTTCAACTATTAATGAGATATTAGTAACTTATGGTCCTTTTACCAAGACAGTAAAAATTGTAAATAATACCATTGATTGTACATTTAATTTAAACAGTTTTTAATAATAAGACCATGAAGACAATATTTTCAAAAATAACAATCGTATTTGTACTTGTATTATTATTTAATTTTAATACAAAAGCACAATTAACATTAACCTGCGAATCGGGAAACAGGGCAACGGAACAAGCTGCTTGCTGGGTGTTTGGCAGCGTATCGTATTCAAATCTGGAATTCAGGATTAACGGATTCTGGAGTGCAAGAACCAATCAGCTTACAAGTTCACTAATAAGTTCATGCTGGATAAAAACTCCATGGATAATTCCTGGTTCAGGAAACTTAACCATGAAAGCAAGGTTAGAGAATGCAAGTGGTACTATGAGGGCTATTGTATTCAGTTATATTTCTTATGATCCTAATGCACCAACTTCATATAAAGAAGGCACAACTACAACTTTTTATACTTACACTTTTGCAACACCTTTAGATATTTGGGTTAAAAACATTAGTGTTCCTTTGCCTGCAGAAATTGCAAATTCACAGAATCCTTATAAAATATTAATCAGTTTTATCGGAACAGATGGAAACAGTCGAATGTTTGCTGATGATTTTATAATTCCAGGTACTTATTGGTCTAATCCACCTACATGTTTGCCTTTTCCAACAATACAAGATGCTGATGCAGATGGAGTAGAGGATGCTCAGGATGCATTCCCTAATGATCAGTATAAATCTTATAAAACATACTTCCCTATTCAGGATCATTTTTCTACATTGGCTTTTGAAGATTTATGGCCAGCAAAAGGTGATTTTGATTTCAACGACTTAGTTATCGATCATTTTTCAGAAGTAATATCAAATGCACAAAATCAGGTTGTTGAAGTTAATTACAAATTTAAGGTTCGTGCAACAGGTGCAAGTTTCAATAATGGTTTTGGTTTTGAATTAATCAATATCAATCCTAATGCAATCAGAAATGTA
>CAZYEM010000023.1:0-25040 GCA_964646395.1 uncultured Bacteroides sp. | reverse complement strand
TCCAATCTTATTCTTGAATTAAATGTAGATTCTCTGATGATGGTATCAATTATCAGCGATGTAGAGGATAGCTTTGAAGTTGTTTCCCAGATTGAAATTGAATTTGTAACAACAGTAAATGATCTTTGTCGCATTGCCATGAATCAGCAGGTTAACAAAGATATTTTAAAGCCCGGTAAGTTGCATATACGTTTAGAGGAATTACATAATATTGAAATAGATAAGAAAAAGAATATAGTTGAATCATTCCTTTGTGTTTTTAGTAAAGAACAAAAAGAACACTTTGCGTATGATAAAATTTTGGGTTCAACTTCCCGCAAAGATTTTATGCTTAAAGCCTATGTAGTTTCTAAAATCATCAGTAAGGAAGTGGAAGGCAAATATGTAGGAATTATGCTTCCGGCATTGCAAAGCACTACCTTGTTGGTAATATCTACTTATATGGCTGGCAAAATACCGGTTATGTTAAACTGGACTGTTGGTAAAAAAGTCCTTGATCATTGTGTGGTTGATGTCGATTTAAAGGTAATTCTTACCGCCAAAGCTTTTCACGACAAAGTACAGGATTTGCTTTCCGATAGCGTAAAGCAAAAATGTATATTCTTTGAACAAAAAGTAAAAGGAATGTCTCTGTTCACTAAACTTTCGGGAGTGTTCAGCTTTTTAATGAAGTCGAAGCCAAAAATCATGCCCGACGATACAGCGGTTATTTTATTTACATCGGGTAGCGAATCCTTACCCAAAGCAGTTCCTTTAACGCATCGGAATATTGTTACTAATCTTTGGGGCGTTTTTGAAATAATTAAAATCAGTAATAATAATATTTTACTGTCTTTTCTTCCGCCTTTCCATAGTTTCGGGTTTACGGTTCTAACTATTCTTCCACTAATATCAGGTGTTAAGGTAGCTTATACTCCCGACCCTACCGATAGCCGCGAAGTGCTTAAGATTTTAAAACACACTGGTGCAAATACACTGCTTGCTACTCCAACATTTTTGAAGATGCTGCTGTCTGTTTCCACTCAGGACGATTTAAAGGAAGTAATATTAGCTATTACCGGTGCCGAAAGTCTGCATCCTTCTATAATTAAGTCGTTTTACGAAAAAGCAGATAAAAATTCCAGATTACTCGAAGGATACGGTATCACAGAGTGTTCGCCTGTTCTAACCATTAATCCGATGGATATACAGAAAGAAAAAAGTGTAGGAAAGTTTATAAAAGGTGTCGATTATTTAATTGTCAATTATAACAACTATAAACCATTGCCGCAAGGCGAAGAAGGAATGATAATGGTTAAAGGCGAAAGTATTTTCAGTGGCTATACGGATAATGCAATTTCTTCTCCATTTGTAAACATTAATGGTTCAGTATATTATAAAACCGGAGATTTAGGCAAAATAGATGAAGAAGGTTTCCTTTTTATAACCGGAAGACTCAAAAGATTCATTAAGATTGCAGGAGAAATGATAAGCTTACCAGCCATTGAAGGTGTATTACTAAAAAAATACGGTAGCGACGAAGAAGTTTTGCTTGCAGTTGAAGGAAATGATGCTATAGATCCACCACAAATTGTTTTATTTTCAAAAAACAGCATTGATATTACGGAAGCTAATGCTTATCTTAAAGAAAGTGGTTTCCCAAATCTGGTAAAATTGAATAAACTAATTGAAATTGAAGAAATTCCTTTGCTCGGAACTGGCAAAACAGATTATAAGATTCTTAAACAACAGATAGTTTGAGGTTAAGCAGCAATAATTTTTTTTATAGCAAATAAATGGATGCTTTAACAATTATTTATTCAATGTTACCTTTTAATTATTTAATCTATAATATTAAATAAGTTGAAGTTCTAATAACTAAATTAAACTTTAAGATATTATATTTCTGTATAATCTGTTTTAATATTTTACAAAATAAAAATAACAAAATCTAAATTAAGACTTAATTATCCATTTATAGATTAATGATTGCAGAAATTTTATTTAAAGAATTAGATGAAATATTGTTTGCAGATTTCGGTAAATTAGTAAGTTTGTTTTGAATGCTTGATATTTAAATTTCCAGTAAATTTTTGGGAATTGCATAACAATTAAAAAACAAATAAAACAAGGTTTAAAATATGATTTAAATCAGTTAAATAAATGATAAATTTGTATTACACCTAAAAAGACGATGTTATATCTTGTATATTAATGTTTTAACAAAATCATAGTCGTGTTTTTCTGATATTATTACTGATAATTATCAACGATAAATTGATAAATGCAGATAATTTAAATTAATTGAAGTATTTTTTCATAATATTGCAAATTATTTTTATTCATCCTTTATAAAAAGTTGTATGAACAGTGAAAGTTTAATTCTATTTTTTATTGTTGCGGTGGTATTGGTTGGAGGAGCTTTGATTTTTTCAAGTTTAGTACCACCAAAATCATTTAACCCGCAAAAATCAGAACCTTACGAATGTGGAATTCCAACACAAGGAAAAACCTGGCTTCAGTTTAATGTTGGTTATTACTTGTTTGCCATTCTGTTTTTAATATTCGATGTAGAAACTGTTTTCTTGTTTCCTTGGGCGGTTATCATGAAGACAGGAGGAATAGCAGCATTTGTCGAAATTATTATTTTCTTTACAATTCTTGGTTTAGGTTTATTATATGCCTGGAAAAAACGTGCTTTGATATGGGAATAAAATCTATGAAATATGAGGATTTCAATGATAACGAAACATTGGAACTATTTAAACAAACCGGAGGAAACTTATTTTTTACAACTGTTGATGCTATAATAAACTGGGGAAGATCAAATTCTGTTTGGCCTCTTACCTTTGCAACAGCATGTTGTGGTATCGAAATGATGGCAGCTGGAGCTTCCCGTCATGATTTTGCTCGTTTTGGGATTGAAGTTTACAGAGCCAGTCCGCGACAAGCAGATGTTATTGTGGTTGCCGGAACAATTGTAAATAAAATGGCTCCCGTTCTTAAACGTTTGTACGATCAAATGCCTGAACCTAAATATGTTATTGCAATGGGTGCCTGTGCAATTTCAGGTGGTCCATTTTATTATAATTCATACCATGTAATCAGAGGCGTTGAAAATGTAATTCCTGTGGATGTTTATATTCCCGGATGTCCTCCTCGCCCTGAAGCATTATTGTATGGTGTTATGCAATTACAACGCAAAATACAAACAGAAACTATCAGAAATCCGCGCAAACAACCGGATACATTTGCTGAAATAACAGAAGACAATTAATTATTTAATAATTACAAATAAGTTTAATATGCAAATGAAACCAAAAATTAACCATTGCAAATGGTGGACAATTGTTGCTATTTTTATTACATTTCTTTTTAGCAGTTGCCAAAAAGAATTAGAAATCAAAAATAATATTAATACACATTTGCAAAAATCAGTTACTGAAAATGAAGATGAAATACCTTATAAAGAAGGCACTAACACATTGTTAGGTGAAAATAAAAAAAATCCTTACACTGTTGCCAATATGAATGATGCATGGCAATATCTTGCCGACAATGGTTATACAACTAATTCTGGGGCAAAGGTATATGCATCTCATTATTATGTAAAATTTAAGCCTAAATCTTCAGATGAATATGAAGAGTTACAAAAAGATACAACTGTTGAATTTTCTGATATGCCTATTGAGAGCACCGTAATACAAAATGGAGATTATTATCACGATCCAAGTTTACCCGACACTATTCCTACTTATCAGTATGCTGCAGTTAAAGTTGATTATCAATTTCCAAAAGGAATTGATTATGAAATAATTGACAAACTTTATATTCCTGAACAAGATAATAATTTTAATTATGAAAACGGAGGTTCTGAAGACCTTTTTGTTGACAGATTATTAAATAGAGCATATTTGCAAACAGGCAATTATGAAGATACAATTGCATTAGACAATGCAAAAAGCTCACATCTGAAAAATTATTATCCTAAGGGTAATATAAGAGTTTTCGATACCCGGTTACAGCATTACATTGGCATGGAAGGTGTAAGAATACGTGCAAGAAGATGGTTTACTGTTGTTAATTCATATACAGATTTTAATGGAAGTTATCAAATAAACCATAGCTTTAAAAGACCTTGTAATTATTCGATGTGGTTTGGAAATCCACTATTTGCAGTAAGACACTATTTGGTAAGCATGACCTATTGGATAAATGGACCTAAAAAGAAAAATGAATGGAATTATGATTTGAATAATGGTTATCAAAGATTCGCTGGGCATGTTTATAGAGGTGCTTTTAGGTATTATTTGAAAAATAATGGTGGATTAGTAAGACCATGGAATCCTCTTAGAAGACAAGTCTATATTGCAAAAGATGCTAATATCGATTGTAGTGGTGTTAATTGGATTGTATTGCCTATTATAAGAATAGGAAGATATAGACAAAATGGCACAGAGTATAACTCTGACGAAATTTTATCTTCCACATGCCATGAAACTGCTCATACAGCTCATGTTATGATAATGAATTGGGGTGTAATTCAATATTGGCAGGTTACTTCTCAATTGCAAGAAAGTTGGGCTGTTGCTGTTGAATGGTACTTAACACATATTGAATATGCCGAACGTGGAATTAGCAATTATGGAAATTGGGATTATTATCCGAGTAATCCACCACAATATCCTAATAATCTGGCATATCAGTATTGGAATTCGGATAGAAATAGCAATAAATATACAAGTTTGTATATTAATTTAATTGATGACTATAATGAGAACAATAAAATATTATTGAATGGCTATATAGGAACTATTGATGATCAAGTAAGTGGCTATACATTGCCTTTTATTGAAAGTAATATTTTGAAACATGCTTATGGCTTAACAAGTTTGGCAAATGAACTAAAAAGTCATAAGCCATCTGGTTCAAGTATAACAGATGCACAAATAGATTTATTACTTAGTTTTTACTAAAATATTACAGTTATGAAAAAAATATTTATTGTTATTGTATTATTTACATTAGTTACATTATCTAGTGGATGCACTAAAGATGGTGAAACTAATGTTACAGCATATTTGTTAAATAATTCGGGACATCAAATTGAGATTTATTATTATAATAAAGGTGTTGTAAATGTTGGTGATACATTAAAAGTAGGTACTAGCCAAAAAGTATATTATGGAGAAAGTTATGGTAGGGGTATTTGGTCTGGAGCTACATGTTCTTTTAAATATAGAGGAGATTCAGCTATTATAATTTATGATAATAGCTATAAAATTACTCACCTTTGGTCTGGATTTTCAAGTTCAAATAGTAAATGCTATTTGTTTGATAATATAAGGAACATTTTTAATCCTAAAAATTTCAATTCTGTTTACAATGATGTTTCTAATTATTCAAGAGAATTTACATTAACATTTACATTCACTGAACAAGATTATTTAGATGCAAAACAATAAAGAATGCATGAGAAATTTAGAAATAAATGTATGTGAGAATATATTAATTCATTTATAAAATGACAAACGAACAACTAAAAGAAAAAATTCTTTCATTAGATTCAAATATTGTAATTTCTGAAGGTCCTCAGTATCTGACACTAGATGTTATTGCTGAAGATTTATCAAAAACAGCTTTTATGCTGAAAAATAATCCGGAATTAGCTTTCGATTATCTTTTTTGCCTTACAGGTAATGATTTAGCCGATTCTTGCTCGGTAGTTTATCATTTGGAATCTACAAAACATGGGCATTCAATTGTGATGAGAGTAAAAACAGCCAATCGCGAAAATGCTGTTTTAGATACAGTTAGCAATATCTGGCTTACTGCCGATTTTCATGAACGTGAAGTATATGATTTAGTTGGAATTACATTTACCAATCATCCTGATATGCGTCGTATGTTTTTAAACGAAGAAGATTGGGTAGGTCATCCATTACGCAAAGATTATACAGATAATAATATTATAACAAGATAATTATGGAAAATATTATTACAAATAACAGTATCCAGCAGGATGAGTATATAGTAAATATGGGTCCACAGCACCCTTCTACTCATGGCGTTTTACGTTTAAAGATCTCATTAAAAGGAGAAACAGTCGAAAACATTGAACCACATTGTGGATATATTCATCGTGGTATAGAAAAAATGTGCGAAAGACTCACTTATCAGCAAATAATACATTTAACCGATCGTCTGGACTATTTATCTGCACATACCAATAATGAAGCTGTATGTCTGTTAGTAGAAAATGCACTTCAGATAGAAGTTCCTGAAAGAGTTAAATACATTCGTACCATTTTGGATGAATTAACCAGATTGGCATCGCATCAATTATGGTGGTGTGCTTTTGGAATGGATTTAGGTGCTTTAACAACTTATTTCTATGGATTGCGTGATAGAGAGAAAATTCTGGATATTTTTGAAGAAACCACAGGTGCACGTTTATTGCAAAGTTTTAATGTTCCCGGTGGTTTAATGAATGATATTCACCCAAACTTTATAGGAAGGGTTAAAGAATTTATTACCTATTTCAGAAAGAAATTACCTGAATATGATGAGTTATTAACTGGTAATATAATATTAAAAGAAAGAACAACTGATATTGGTCTTTTAACTTTAGAAGAAGCAATTAATTATGGTGTTACTGGTCCATCCGGAAGAGCGTCCGGTTTTGCCTGTGATGTAAGAAAACATCATCCTTACAGTGCTTATGATAAAGTTGATTTTAAAGAAATTTTATATACCAAAGGAGATTCTTTCCACAGATACAAAGCAAGAGTTGAGGAAATGTGGGAATCGATGAAAATTCTTGAGCAATTGATTGATAATATTCCTGAAGGTGATTATGCGGTTAAGATGAAACCTGTAATTAAATTGCCCGAAGGCGAATATTACCAAAGAGTAGAAGCAGCAAGAGGTGAATTTGGAGTTTATGTATTAAGTACAGGCGAAAAATATCCTTATCGGGTAAAATTCCGTTCACCAAATTTCAGCAATCTTTCTGCTATCAATAAACTTGGAGCTGGACACAAGATTGCCGATTTAGTTGCAATAGGAGGTTCTTTGGATTTAGTAATTCCTGATATTGACAGATAATATTCAAAATCAGATACACGTAAAATAGTATAATCAATAATATAAAAATAGCAAAGATGGCATTTGATATTTACGATTTCACATCATTTAACCAAACTATAGATAAAGCTTTATACGATAATTTACCACCAATTTTAGCAATGTTGACTGAAATGGTAATCATCGGAGTGGTTTTTCTTTTATTTTATGCTTTAGTTGGTTTATTTCTGGTATATGCTGAAAGAAAAGTATGTGCTTTTATTCAAAATAGGGTAGGACCTAACCGTGTAGGACCTTATGGTATTTTTCAAACTTTTGCTGACTTCATTAAGTTGTTAATGAAAGAATTGATTCCAATAAATAAAGCGGACAAAATTCTTTTTAATTTAGCACCATTTATTGTAATAATTGCTTCTTTTATGGCAATTGCAGCCATTCCATTTGGAAAAGGATTACATGCAATCGACCTGAATGTGGGTATTTTTTATGTAATGGCAGTTTCATCATTAGGAGTTGTTGGCATTTTACTTGCTGGTTGGTCAAGTAATAATAAATATTCATTAATTGGTGCAATGCGAAGCGGTGCTCAGATTGTTAGTTATGAACTTTCTGTAGGTTTATCAATGGTTACCATGGTAATATTGGCAGGAAGTATGCAATTATCTGAAATTGTAGAAGCACAACGTAACGGATGGTTTATCTTTACCGGACATGTTCCTGCTTTTATAGCATTTGTAATATTTTTAATTGCAAGTACTGCCGAAACAAACAGAGGTCCTTTCGATTTAGCAGAAGCAGAATCAGAATTAACTGCCGGTTTCCATACTGAATATTCGGGTATTAAGTTCGCATTCTTTTTTCTGGCAGAATATATGAATATGTTTATTGTTGCATCTATTGCAGCTACTATATTCTGGGGAGGCTGGATGCCATTGCATATACCAGGTTGGGAAGGATTTAATATTGTTATGGATTATATTCCACCATTTTTCTGGTATATGGGAAAAACTTTAGTGGTTATCTTTCTGATGATGTGGTTTAAATGGACTTTCCCAAGATTAAGAATTGATCAATTACTTAAATTGGAATGGAAATATTTATTACCAATTAACTTATTTAATATTATTCTTATGGCACTTATAGTGTTGATGGGATGGCATTTCTAATAAAAAATACAAATTAAAGCGATAATAATCTGATATGAACGCTATCATAAATTATTTGAAAGAATTATTTGGAGGAATCAAGACCTTGCTTACAGGAATGAAAGTAACCGGTTATTATTTTGTTCATCCAAAGGAAATTATAACTCAGCAATATCCTGAAAACAGAAAGACATTAAAAATGTTCGATCGTTTTAAAGGAGAAGTTTCCATGCCACACGATAATAACAACCAGCATAAATGCACAGCTTGCAGCATTTGTGAAATAAATTGTCCGAACGGAAGTATTGAAGTTATTAGCAAACAAGTTGAAAAGGAAGATGGTAAAAAGAAAAAAGAACTCGATATTTATATCTATAAATTGTCAATGTGTACATTTTGCGGATTATGTATTAAAGTTTGTCCTCAGGATGCCATAGTTTTCTCACAAGGTTTTGAACATGCTGTTTTTAACAGAGAAAAATTAACAAAGACATTAAATAAGCCTGGTTCATCACTTAAGGAAAAAGTAAAAGAATAAATCAATATCATTAATTTTATAATAAAAGAATTTTATTATGACAGGAAATCAAATAATGTTTATAATTTTCTCGGCAATAATAATAGTATTTTCAATACTAACAGTTACAAGCCGAAGAATACTCAGAGCAGCAACCTATTTATTATTTGTTTTGATATCAACTGCAGGCATGTATTTTATGCTAAATTATGAGTTTTTGGCAGCAGTTCAGCTTACATTATATGCTGGTGGTATTGTGGTACTTATCATATTTTCAATTTTATTAACCAGCCACATCGATGAAAAGTTTGAAACTCCCGCTTTATTGAAAAGGGTATATGCTGCCATCGCATCTATAATTGGAGCTATATTGGTTTGTACTACTCTTTTGAATTATACATTCATCCCTGGTACTGAAACCGCAAAAGATGTAAATATGAATTTAATTGGAAATAGTTTGATAAGTTGGGGTGAGCAAGGTTATGCACTTCCGTTTGAATTAATCAGTATTTTATTACTTGCTGCAATGATTGCCGCAATAGTAGTTGCCAAAAAAGTAAAAACCAAATAATATGAATGCAGGAATTCCATTAGTGTATTTTTTAGTTACAGCTACCCTCATGTTTTTTGTGGGAGTCTATGGTTTTATGACCCGTAAAAATATGATTACCATGTTGATGTCGGTTGAATTGATGTTAAATGCAGTAAATATTAATTTTCTGGCATTTAACCGTTTCCTTTTTCCGGGACAATTGGAAGGTCATTTTTTTGCACTTTTTATAATTGCTGTAGCTGCTGCAGAAGCTGCTGTTGCAATTGCTATCATAATAAATATTTACAGGCACTTCCATAATATTGATGTGGAAGAGGCTGATGAAATGAAATACTAACTAATAAATTATACTTACAAATATGTCAAATTTTAGTTATACAGTATTAATACCACTAATTCCAGTTATTGTTTTCCTTTTTATTGGATTATTGGGTCATAAAATGAAACCCATTGTTTCAGGAATTATAGGGACAGTTGGTTTAGGTATCTCCTTTATTTTATCTTATTTTACTGCTTATCAGTATTTCTTTAACACGGATAAAGTAGATGGTGCTTTTCAAAAAATTGTAGCCTTTAATACAGTTTGGCTTCAATTTACAGATAAATTACATGTAGATATGGGTGTTTTGTTAGATCCGATTTCTGTAATGATGTTGATTGTAGTTACAACTGTTTCTTTCATGGTTCATATCTACAGTCTGGGATATATGAAAGGTGAAAAAGGATTTGCACGTTTTTATGCTTTTCTTTCGCTCTTTAGTTTTTCAATGTTAGGCTTGGTATTAGCTACCAATATATTCCAGATGTATATATTTTGGGAATTGGTTGGGGTTTCTTCATTCCTGTTAATTGGATTTTATTATGAAAAGCCATCAGCAGTTTCTGCTTCTAAAAAAGCATTTATTGTTACCCGTTTTGCCGATTTAGGTTTTTTAATCGGGATATTAATATTATCTTTTAATACCGGAACTTTTGATTTTATCAGTTTAACTACAGTTGATGGAGCTGCAATAGCCACTGGTGGAGGTATCGCATTTTTAGGTTTATCAACCATGACATGGTCTTTGATTTTTGTATTTATGGGAGGTGCTGGTAAATCTGCTATGTTTCCTTTACATATATGGTTACCTGATGCAATGGAAGGTCCAACTCCGGTTTCTGCTTTGATACATGCTGCTACAATGGTAGTTGCAGGAGTTTACCTGGTAGCAAGATTATTTCCTGTTTATGCACTTTCGGCTCCTGATGGTTTAACTGTTGTTGCTTATGTAGGTTCTTTTTCTTCATTGTTTGCCGCAGTAATTGCTTGTACTCAAATGGATATAAAACGTGTGCTTGCTTACTCAACTATGTCGCAAATCGGCTATATGATGGTAGGGTTAGGTGTATCAGGTTATGGTGGACATGATGGTTTGGGCTTCATGGCTTCCATGTTCCATTTGTTTACTCATGCCATGTTTAAAGCCTTATTGTTTTTGGGTGCAGGTGCAATTATACATGCCGTTCATAGTAATGTTATGAATGAAATGGGTGGTTTAAGAAAATATTTACCAATAACACATATTACATTTTTAATTGCTTGTTTAACAATTGCTGGTATTCCTTTTTTATCTGCATTCTTTAGCAAAGACGAAATTTTAAGTGCTGCATATCATCATAATAAATTGATTTTTTATGTTCAGTTATTTGTTGCTGGTTTAACTGCATTTTATATGTTCAGATTATATTTCAGGGTTTTCTGGAATAAAGAGCCTCATTATCATCATACACCTCATGAAGCTCCTCTAACTATGATTATACCTTTGATATTTCTTGCAATTGCATCTATATTTACCGGTTATATTCCTTTTAGTCAATTAGTAACATCAGATGGATTGGCATTTGAAGCTCATATTGAGTGGTTACATGTAGCAATTCCTTCAATTGTTGTTGGTTTAATTGGCATTGGCGTTGCGTTCGTTATGTATAAAAAAGAAAGTGAATTACCTGATAGAATGGCTTCCGGTTTAAAACTTATATATGTAGGTGCTTTCAATAAATTTTATTTTGATGAAATTTATCTGTTTGTTACAAAAAAAATAATTTTTAATTATATTTCTCGTCCTGTTGCTTGGTTCGACAGACATATTGTTGATGGATTTATGAATTCAATAGCATGGATAACCAACTATGTATCATTTAAAATACGTGGTTTCCAATCAGGACAAGTTCAGCAATATGCATTTGTATTTGTTTCAGGTGCAATTTTGCTTGGAGTAATTTTCATTTACTTATTTTCAAACTAAACATTAAGAAGTAATGGATTTATTATCACTATTTGTTATAATACCGGTAATTACAGTGCTGGTTATTATGTTAGTAAAAGATACAAAGCAGGTTCGTATTGTTTCTGCTATTGGAATGGGTATTCAATTGTTGCTTGCAGCTTATCTCATCTATGCTTATTTATCAGCTCGTAATGCGGGAAATAATGCAGAAATGCTATTTATGGTTGATTATCTATGGTATGAAGCACTAAATATACATTATACCGTTGGTGTTGATGGTATTTCTGTAGCAATGATAGGGTTGACCGCAATTGTTGTTTTTGCAGGTATTTTTGCATCATGGCAAGTTGATTTTCTACCTAAAGAGTTTTTTATCTCATTAATTTTATTGGCTTCCGGGGTTTTTGGGTTCTTTATTTCATTGGATCTGTTTACTATGTTCCTTTTTTATGAAGTTGCTGTAATTCCAATGTATCTTCTTATAGGAATCTGGGGAAGTGGTCCGAAGGAATATGCTGCCATGAAATTAACATTGATGTTAATGGGTGGTTCAGCATTATTATTGGTTGGTTTATTGGGTATTTATACCAATTCTGCTCCCGATGGTGGTGCTTTAACTTTCAATTTATTGGAGATTTCTAAAATTCATATTCCTATTGAAGCTCAACGGATGTTCTTTCCAATGACTTTTGTTGGATTTGGTATTTTAGGTGCTTTATTTCCATTCCATACATGGTCGCCTGATGGTCATGCTTCAGCTCCTACAGCAGTTTCGATGTTGCATGCAGGTGTTTTGATGAAACTTGGGGGTTATGGTGCATTTAGAGTTGCCATTTTCTTATTACCTGATGCTGCGCATGAATTATCATGGATATTTATTATTCTTACCTCAGTAAGTGTTGTTTATGGTGCTTTTGGAGCCATTGTACAAAAAGATTTAAAATATATCAATGCATACTCTTCTGTAAGTCATTGCGGATTAGTTTTGTTTGCTGTATTAATGATGAATAAAACAGCTTTGGATGGGGCTATTCTACAAATGATTTCTCACGGATTGATGACTGCACTTTTCTTTGCTTTAATTGGCATGATATACGGTCGTACACATACTCGAATGATTAATGAAATGGGTGGTTTAATGAAGGTTATGCCATTTTTAGGTGTTGCTTATGTAATTGCTGGTTTAGCAAGTTTAGGTTTACCTGGTTTAAGTGGTTTTGTTGCTGAAATGACAATTTTCTTCGGAGCATTCCAGCATGTTGATGTTTTCCACAGAGTAGCCACCATAGTTGCAGTTTCTTCAATCGTTATTACAGCTGTATATATTTTACGTGTGGTTGGAGCTTTGCTATTTGGTCCCATTAAAAATGATCATTTCCTTCATCTTGAAGATGCTAAATGGTTTGAACGACTCTCAACCGTTACACTTATAATTGCAATAGCAGCAATTGGGTTAGCTCCATTTTGGTTATCGACAATGATTGGAGATAGCTTACAACCAATAATTGATAAACTTTCATTGGTAATTCCAGGTTAATTAACAGAAATTCATTATAGTATATATTTGCAGAACATGAATTTAGAAAATTTTTTAATAATGCGACACGAATTGGTTTTAACTATAGTTACACTGATTCTTTTAATTGCTGAACTTTTTATAAGTGATAAAAGCAAACACAAAATAATACCAATTGCAATCGGACTTTTTGCATTTAATCTGATAGTTGGATTTTTACCATCAACTTCAGGTAGTTTGTTTGGTGGAATGTATCAAACTACAGCTTTGCAGCTTACTATGAAAAATATACTTAATTTGGGTGTATTGGTAGTTTTGTTTCAATCCGTTAAATGGTTAAAGGAAGAAGAAAACAAAATTAAAATCAGCGAATTTTTCCTTCTGATTTTTTCAACTTTGCTCGGAATGCAATTTATGATTTCTTCGGGTAGTTTTCTGATGTTGTATCTCGGACTCGAATTAGCAACAATTCCAATGGCAGCTTTGGCAGCCTATGATAGATTAAGGACTACTTCGGCTGAAGCCGGGGTTAAGTTAATTCTATCTGCTGCACTTTCTTCAGCGGTATTGCTTTTTGGAATTTCGCTGATATATGGAACTACTGGTTCTACCTATTTTGATATTGTTGGTGCAAATTATTCAAATAATTCATTACAGACATTGGCTTTTATCTTTTTCTTTTCAGGAATGGCTTTCAAAATTTCATTGGTTCCTTTCCACTTATGGACAGCAGATGTGTATGAAGGAGCTCCTGTTAATGTAACATCTTATTTGTCTGTAATATCCAAAGGTGCATCCGCTTTTATTTTAATTATTGTATTGTTTTCAGTATTTAAGACAATAGCTAATATATGGCAGCCACTACTTTATGTAATTGCAGTATTAACAATGACGATAGGAAATCTTTTTGCTATCCGTCAGCAGAATATGAAACGTTTCCTTGCTTTTTCATCCATTGCACAAGCAGGATTTATATTGCTTGGTATGATTGGTGCAAATATTACAGGTATGACGTCTGTTATCTATTTTATTTTCGTTTATATTTTCTCTAATTTAGGAGCTTTCGGTGTGGTTTCCGTAATTTATTACCAGACCAGAAAAGAACACATGGATGATTACAATGGATTATATCATACAAATCCAAAACTTAGTTTGATAATGATGCTTTCGTTGTTTTCATTGGCCGGAATTCCACCGGTTGCAGGTTATTTTGGTAAATTCTTCCTATTTACAGCAGCAGCTTCTTCGGGTTATTACTGGCTGGTTTTTATTGCTGTTTTAAATGCAACCATATCTTTGTATTATTATTTATTGGTAATAAAAGCTATGTTTATCAATAAAAGTGATAATCCCATTGCGTATTTCAAAACCGATGCTCCTGCTAAAGTTGCATTGATTATATGTGTTTTGGGTATTTTTGCTGTTGGTTTTTTAAGTGTTATTTATCAATACTTCGGATCAATTAGTTTTGGAATATAAGTAATATTGAATATTGTATATTAAAAAGCTGGAAATGTATATACAGTTCCGGCTTTTTATTTGAAGTTTTTAATCAAGCAAATCCGTCATTATTAGATTTTGAAAAAATCAGAAATAACATATTTCTTATTGTTAAATGTCTGAATTTCATTGTTTTTAATATCCTTTACTTTAAGTTTTGACACGATAGTGCTTTTGTTAATCTGCATAAAATCAAATTTTTCTAAAATTGAAAGCATTCCTTTTAGTGAAAGTGTAAATGTAAACTCTTTTCCATCATCCCGTATTAAATTTACATAATTACCAACCGAAATTCAAGCTTCCAAATCACTTTGGAACAAATAGTTTTAAATTTATACTATACAAAATACAGTAAATATTCATAATATGAAAATTGGAATTGCAAAATAAAAGCGGCAAAGTAATAAGCGGTAAATTTGTGAAGGAATAAATATGTTTTTTATCTTTGATGTTAAAGAAAACATTAAGTTTGCACTGTGAATCTTTTTACAATTTAAATCTGGAAAAAATGAGAAAAGCAATTTTACTAATTTTTTCAACTTTATTGTTTTTTGCTTGCAGTAATCAAGATTGCAAAAACAAAACTTCAACAAAAGTACTGATACTGTTTTTGTAAAGGATTTTTCCGATGCTCTACTCAAAACCATACAACATGCAATTTATTTTTCTGATGCCAAATACTATCCCAGTCTTTCCAGAAACAAAAAATATAATTATCTTTGCACCTCGCAATAAAAGCATTTTTATATTCATTTTTCATCAGTAAATATTAATATCAAATAAAAAACATGAAGAAGTCATTATTCACATTATTAGCATTATATATGCTTGTTTCGCAATTTGCACGTGCCGATGAAGGTATGTGGTTGCCAATGTTTGTTTCCCGTCTCAATTATGTAGATATGCAAAAGCAAGGATTGCATCTCACAGCCGAAGAAATTTACAGCATCAACAATTCGAGTTTAAAAGACGCTATCATTCAGTTTGGTGCTGGCTGTACCGGCGAAATAATTTCCGCAGAAGGATTAATATTAACAAATCATCACTGCGGATATGGTTCTATTCAATCGCATAGTACCACCAAAAATGACTATTTAACTAATGGTTTTTGGGCAATGAATAAAAATGAAGAGCTTCCCAACGAAGGACTTACAGCTCGTTTTTTGGTTCGTATGGAAGATCTTTCTCAGGAATTCAACAACCAACTTCGTGGAATGAAAACCGAAAAGGAAAGAGCTGATAAAATAGCAGATTTAATTAAAAAATACGAAGGTAGTGTTCCAAAAGAAAACGGAATGGAAGCCGTAGTAAAAAGCTTTTTCAACGGAAACGAATTCTACATGTTTGTATATCAGGTATTCAAAGATGTACGTTTGGTTGGAGCTCCACCGTCTTCAATAGGTAAATTTGGAGCTGATACCGATAACTGGATGTGGCCACGTCATACCGGCGATTTTTCTCTCTTCAGAGTTTATATGTCACCCGAAGGTAAATCTGCCGGATTTTCAAAAGATAATATTCCTTACAAACCAAAGCATTTCCTGCCAATCTCAGGTAAAGGTGTAAAAAAAGGCGATTTTGCCATGATCATGGGTTATCCAGGAACAACTGATAGATATTTAACATCTTATGGAGTTCAGTTGGCTATTGATGTTAAAAATCCAACTATAGTTAAAATCCGTGAAGAAAAATTGGCTATCATGCGTCAGTATATGAATGCAGATCCTGCAGTTCGTATTCAATATGCTTCAAAATATGCACAAACAGCTAATTACTGGAAATATTTTATAGGTCAAACAAAAGGGTTGAAAAGATTAAAAGTTTATGAAAAAAAGAAAGAACTTGAGGATCAATTTGTAAATTGGGTTAATTCTTCAAACGAAAATAAACAGAAATATGGTACTGCCATTAAAGATATTTCAACAGCTTATGCAGAACTTGCAAAAGTTGAAATTCTGAGATGGTATTTTCAGGAAGCAATTTCCAGAGGTCCCGAAATTATTGGTTTTTCACGTAGTTTTACATCTTTATTGAAAGAACTGAAAGCGGAAAAGCCGGATAATGAAAAAATTACAAAATTGCAGAATGGTTTAAAATCGTATAGTGATAAAATGTTTAAGGATTATAACGTTGCAACTGATAAAAAACTTTTTGCATCTATGTTGGCAATGTTTTATAACAATGTTCCTAAAGAGCAACAACCAGAAATGTTAGCAGAAATTGCTAAAAAATACAAGAATAATTTTACAGAATATGCTGAAGTTGTTTTCAAAAAAACAATTTTTTCAGACCTTAATAAAGTTAAAGCATTGTTAGATAAACCAAGTAGTAAAGTTATTGAAAAAGATATGGTTTTTATATTGATGAATGCATTTTTTGATAACTATATTAAATATAATGATCAGCTAAAACAGTATAATGAAATGCTCGAAAGTGGAAATCGTTTGTTTGTTGCCGGAATTAGAGAAATGCAACCGGATAAAAAGTTTGCTCCAAATGCAAATTCTACAATGAGAGTAACTTATGGAAATGTGTTGGATTATTATCCTGCAGATGCAATACATTATGATTTCAAAACCACAATGGATGGTATTATGGAAAAAGAAGATGCAAATAACTGGGAATTCGTAGTTCCAGCCAAATTAAAGGAATTATATGTAAATAAAGATTTTGGCGACTATGCTGAAAATGGAAAAATGCCTGTTGCTTTTTTAAGTAATACCGATATTACCGGTGGAAATTCAGGAAGTCCGGTTATAAATGGTGATGGCGAATTAATTGGTTTGGCTTTTGATGGTAACTGGGAAGCAATGAGTGGAGATATTGCCTTTGAACCTAATCTGCAACGTACTATAAGTGTTGATATTCGTTACGTCTTATTTATTATTGATAAATATGCCGGAGCTGGAAATATTATTAAAGAATTAGTAATTAAGAAATAAAGAAAAATGAAGGATTTTCTTAATTTTATTATCAGAATTCCTTCATTTTTTATACTTTTGTTGCCCAATTAAAATATTTAAACATGGATTTATCAAAGATATTATCAATAACTGGAAAACCGGGATTATATTTAATTCTATCCCAAACTAAATCAGGTGCTTTAGTCGAATCTTTAATTGACAAAAAACGTTTTCCTGTTTTTATTAATGAAAAAATAAGTACACTCAGCGAAATCAGTATTTTTACTACTGAAGAAGATATTTCGTTAAAAGAGGTATTACATTCAATTTATAAAAAAGAAAATGGTGGAAAATGCATTGATTCAAAATTGGATAATAATGCCTTGAAAAACTATATGTTAGAGGTATTGCCTAATTACGACCAAGATAGAGTATATGTATCTGATATGAAGAAACTTTTTTCCTGGTATAATTTGCTTCAAAGTGTTGATATGTTAGAATTTTCTGAAGAAGCTAAACCTGAGAACGAAGATTTAAAAGTAACTGAATAACAAGCTTTTTTTTATAAAAAGTCCGTATTCATTAGATTACGGACTTTTTTATTTTATTTTTCAAATGTTTTCTATCAATGTTTTATCAATACAACCATTTGGGGTTTTTAAACGTCTAAAGCGAACAATATGCATAAATCCATTTCCGAACGAGAGCTCATTGACGGATGTGTAGAAGGAAATCGCTATGCACAGAAAGTACTTTATGAAAAATATCGATCTTTAATGTTTGCAATTTGTATGAGATATGCAAAAAACAAAGATGAAGCTGAGGATGTTATGATTGAAGGCTTTATGAAAATATTTACAAAAATTAAAGAATTCAGAAAAGAAGGTTCTTTTGAAGGTTGGTTAAAAAGAATAATGGTTAATTCGGCAATAAATAATTATCGTTCAAATCTTAAACATTATTACAATTCGCAAATTGATGACGAAAATTTTTTAGAGCTGAAAGACGAAACAGATACTTTTAAAAATACGTATTCAGCAGAGTATCTGATAAAATTAATACAGGATTTACCAGATGGATACAGAATGGTTTTTAATATGTTTGAAATAGAAGGTTATACACATAAAGAAATTGCTGAAATTCTGAATATTTCTTTAAGTACTTCAAAAACACAATTATTTCATGCAAAAAGAACGTTGAAAAATAAATTGGCAAAAATTAATCAAGAGGAAATTTACTAATTAAAATGAATAAAGAAGTAAGTGATATAGGAGAAGTTTTTAGAAAAACGCTGAAAAATCATCGGATGGAAACAGACGCTGATTTATGGGGTCGTCTGGATAGCCAATTGACTTCTCAGCCTCAAATTATTTCACCTAAGGCATCACTTTTAAAGAATTTACCATTCCTGAAAATTGCTGCTGCTGCTACTCTAATTGTTAGTGTTGCTTTAGCATATAATTATATCTATATTCCATTAGTTTCACCAAAACAAAATGCAAAGCCTGTTTTCAACACTACAAAAGAAGTAAAAACAATTGATGATTCTCTGGATTTAGTTCAGATTGAAAATAGTATTGTTGAAAATGAAACTGGAAAAAGACCAATTACAGAATCTCAGAGTAATCGAAATCAGGTTATTATCGAAAATGCAGAAATAAATAATAATACGGATCACAGTTTTCATAATCAAAAATCTCCAAATTCAAACAATTCGTTAGCTAATAATAATTATAGTAATTTTAATCAAAGCAAACCACAAATCGATAATTTTCAGGAAAGCAAATTGATAATTAAAAATACGGATAGTATTAATAATGTTGAGAATGTTAAACCGGAAAATGCAAGTCAGTTTGTTAAACCAATAGAATTGTTGAAAGAACAACAAAATACTAAAACGGAAGAGGAAGATTTCAATCTGCAAATTCCAAATATTTTTACTCCGAATAGTGATGGAGTTAATGATTATTTTGTAATTAAAAACTTAGATATTTCTAATAATAATCAATTGATTATTTCCAATAGATTTGGGAAAGTTGTTTTTGAAAAAGTAAATTATCAGAATAATTGGGATGCAATAAATATTCCGGATGGTGTTTATTATTATGTTCTGAAGTGCCGTATAAGAAATAGTGATTTCGTAAAAACAGGAATGGTTACAATTACAAGATAATTGGTTTTACTCAAGTTTAAATCTTTCAATTATATTATAAACAGGCCCTTCTTTTTTTAAGATGCTTTCAAATAATAAAATTTCATTTACATTAACAGATTGGATATTAGGAGTATTAATCTCTTTAATAGTTGCATTAAAAATCTTTTTATCAGTAATATAGTTTATCCTACCAATAGTTATGTGAGGAACAATGTTTTGTCTGTCTTTAATAAAACCTATATTCTCCAGGTTATTATTAATTTGTTCAATCAAATTAGTTAATTCCTTTTTTCTTTTTATTCGTAACCAAATAATTTGTGGCTTATATTTGCTGCCAAATATTCCAATCTCTGAAATTTCAATTTGAAATTGTTTTTTGTCTTTTATTGTATTGGATATATTATCAACTATTTCAAAAATTTTATTCTCTTCAGTTTCTCCAAAGAACTTAAGTGTAATATGTATATTATCGAGATTAACCCATTTTATTTTGTCTTGTAAGGTATTGTCTTTAAATTTGATAATCATATTTGTCAATAAGTCATTTGGTGCTATTTTAATAGCTAAAAAAATTCTTTTCATATTTTTAAAATTTTCAACATGCAAAAATAAAAAAAAAGACTACAAATAATTGTAGTCTTTTAAAATCAAAAACATTGTTAGTTATTTATGATATATCATGTTTGTATTTCTATAGGTATTTATATTTTTATACCAATCATTATATATTGTTCCATTACTTTGTGCCCATGCTGCAAAATAATTATAAGCACTGATTATTTGTGTTTTTTCTGTTGGGTAATCAAATCCTTCAGCAATATTTAGTGCCCAAGGTAAGTTGTTGATTGTTCTGTAGTAACGGTTAGGTGCCAAGCTATTATCATTTATAGTTCCAAATAATCCGATATTAGCTAATAACGTATTTGGTTTGTCAGCTAAATGTACCTCAACAGCTCTGTTTTTATTAACAATAATAAAAGGATTATAAGGAGGATATCCAATAGTTGTTAAATCGGTAGGTTGAACTAAGTTTATTACAATGTTCATGGTGTCAACATTTCCGGAGGTTCCGTTTATACTTGTGTTTATTCCGGCATTACCGTTTTGATTAGCAGAAGTTACATTTTTCATCATTTTATAGGCATTATCAAAAGCGATGAATACAGCGTTATTTTGTCCCGATTCCATTCCATTTGATGCAAGATTGATATAGTTTTCTTTTAATTGATATCCAGTTGCATTACTAACATTTGAAGCAGGTATTGGCATTTCAAATCCAAAACCATTTTGATATCCGGCTCCCGTAGCTTTCAAAAACATTTTACCTTCAATTTTCACTACTTTGCTTTGTGCATTAGTTATCTGATTAAATCTGTAATCAACAATTACATCATTAAAATCATAGTCTCCTTTTGATGGCCATAAATCCTCATAAGCTAATGTACCAAAAGAATTTTTGTTAGGGTAGTAGTTATTAAATGCTTTTGTAGGATCTGTAGGATAATCATCATTTGGATCGGAAACACCATCCCCGTCAATGTCTGGTAATGTGTTTATTACAGGAGGTGTATTTGTGTTGTCAATAGCTGTAATTGGATTTGATTTCACGTAAAAAACCAAATCATTAAAATCATTATCACATCCGCTCTGGTCTCTTCTCATATCTTCGAATCCAATTAAAAACAAACTTCTTCCCTGATCATACAAATATACATTATGACGTTTTAAAGAAGCATTTGCTTCTGGATTAAATGCTGGATTTGAATAAACCAAATGAGTTCCATTAGTTACAGTTCCATTATTCCATCCATTGGCAATCAGAACCCAACCTATACCAGTATTAGCAGGAAAAGTACCTATCTTTACTTTATTCCCCGGATTTAAGCCACCACCACTATTTGTCATGGATGCATTTGGGAATACTATATTTATTGTATTAATCTGACTTGAACTTGATGGAGGATTGTTTATATCAAATGTATAAAATCCCAAAACATTTTTCCATCCAGCACCTTCTGCTACAAAAGTTACCCATACATCACAAGCTTCAGTTAATTTTACATCAGTTTCAGTTCCACTCGCAATATATTGTGGATGAAAAGAAGGTACAGGCTGTTGTTCGGGTAAAGTAGAATTTACGTTACTTAAAAATTGATTGTCAAAAACATCATTTGTTAGTAAATAAGATGGTACACCATCTGAATTATAAGTGCCAAAAAAGCTAAAATTTGCATTTGTTGATTTAGGTGTAAGCATTTCTCCTAAAGTTGATTTGTTATTAGGAATAATCCCTCCATAAGTATAGTTTACTATACCGTTTACTACATTAACTTTTATTTCTCTTGGGTATCCCAAGAACTTGGTTGATAAAACAATTTCATTAAAATAAGAAGGAATCTCTCTGGTTAATTTTAAATTTCCCGATTGATCAGTCATTCCACTTGAAAGTAATGCTCCGTTGTTTTCAGTAAAATCAGTCATTATATCTATACGAACATTAGGCATGGATTTACCAGCAAAGTCTAATGTTTTTAAATTAAAATTCGTAACCTGAGTTGTTTTGAAATTAAAATTTGGGTTGATTTTTAAATCGTCCATCTTTTCAACATTCGAATTATTTACATTCGATTCGTTAATATCTTTTTGACACGATGCAAAAAGAAAAGATGATAAAAAAGTTATTAGAATTATTTTTTTCATGGTATTTTTTTTTATTGTTATGCCAAAATAACATAAAAAATATACCAAAATGATAATTGTTATTAAATTAGATAGTTAATTATTTTGTAAAATACAAAAACGTTTCATTATGGGACAATTGGTTTTTTTTGGGTGTTTTAAATAAAAATAGATAAATTGCGAACATCATTTTTAAAAGCAAGCCAATTAATGATTTGAAAAGCTAATTGATCTGTAAGTACATCAAAATTTAATTTATAAAGACGATGGATGTCTTCGTTTACGTATTTTCTTCTGTGACCTTTAGGTAAGTATTTTTCTTTAATTTCAATCTCTACCTTATCAATATCTTTTGAAATATTAAAATATATAATTCTTATGTATTTAAATCTGTATTTTTTTTCTCCAAATAAATAGAATCTTTTTTTGTTAAAGTAAACTCTCTTGCTTGATGAGAATATATTAAGATGATTATCAAATTCGGTTTTTTTATTTCTGGCATCAATTTCAACAAACTCTTGTCTTTCTTCTTCTGGCAGACTGTTTACTCTGTCGATTAATTCGTTTAATTTAACAATAAATAAATCAAAAGCTATCCCATTCTTAATATAATTAGAGGTAACTTTTTCTTTCTTTGCAAGTATTCTTTGTTTAGCTTTCTCTGATAAAAAAGCTTTTTTGTGCTCTTTCCCTTCAACTTCTTCTAACCAATTTTCCATAAACAATTAATTAGTATTTTTTGCAAAGATATAAAATTAAAATAACTCAACCTAAGATGCGTGAATATTTAAATAAAAACGTTTTTTTAATAAAAAATGAAATCTTAACTATTAAAAATTGCTTAATTGCAATTATTATTATATTTTTGCAAGTTCAAAAAATTATTTAACATTAATGTAAAACAACATGCAGAACAAAGGAGCTATAAAAATTTTTGCAATTCTTTTTGCGGCAGTTTGCTTATTTCAATTGTCTTTTACTTTTTTAACTTACAATGTTGAAAAGAAAGCAAAAGAATACGCTAACAATGAAGAGGTAATGAGGTTGGCAAAGCAAATGTCCAATGGTGATTTATTAAAGGAAAACTACTATATTGATTCTTTATCAAAAGCCCGTGGAAGATATTTCTTGGATTCTATTCAGAATCAGGTAATTTATAATATTTTAATAAGAAAATATACCTATAAAGAGTGCAAGGAAAGAGAAATAAACTTAGGTTTGGATTTAAAAGGAGGGATGAATGTAACTCTTGAAGTTTCTATGGTTGATATTATTAAGACCATGTCTGGGAATAGTAAAGATAGCACATTTAATAAAGCCATTAACCTTGCCGTTAGAAAACAGCAGAATTCTCAAAATGATTTCGTTACTTTATTTGCTCAATCTTTTAAGGAAGTTGATCCAAATGCAAAAATGGCTGCAATCTTTAGCTATGAGTTGAAAGATAAAATTAAGGTAAATTCTTCAAATGAAGAAGTTATAGCTGCTATTAGAAAAGAAACGGGTGATGCTTTCGACAGAACATTTCAAATCTTACGTCAACGTATTGACAAATTCGGCGTTGCTCAACCAAATATTCAGGCTTTAAAACAATCGGAAAGAATTTTAGTAGAATTGCCTGGTATTAAAGATCCGGAACGTGTAAGAAAATTATTGCAAGGAACTGCTCAATTAGAATTTTGGGAAACTTTCGATTTAAAAGAAATTGCTCAGAATTTTGTTGATGCTGATAAGTATTTAGTTTCAGCTCAAAATATTGAGAAATTAACAAATAAGGCTGAGGATAACACAGGAATTCAATCAAATGATTCGTTATCAAATGTTTTAAAGGCAGATTCATTATTAGCGAAAAATGAAAATGATACAGCTGGAAAAACTTTACTTGATAAATTAAAAGCTAGTGATACATCAAAAGCCAAAAGTAAAAATGAATTAAGTAAAGAAGATTGGATAAAAGAACATCCATTATTTTCAATTCTTCAGTTGAATCTTGACGAAAAAAATATTCCAAGAGAAGGTCCTGTTGTTGGTTTAGCTAATACAAAAGATATTCCAAGAATTGACAGAATGCTTGAAATTGCAAAAAAACAATTTCCACATAATATGAAATTGCTTTGGACAGCAAAACCAATTCAGGATGGAACCGATGTTTATCAATTAATTGCTATCAGGGTGTCAACTCGTGATGCCAGCCCTGCTTTAGGTGGTGATGTAATTACTGATGCCCGTCAGGATTTTAGCCAGACTGGTTGCAACGAAATTTCTATGTCAATGAATGCTGAAGGAGCTAAATCATGGAAGAATATTACAGGTTCAAATATCGGAAGATCAGTTGCTATTGTTTTAGATAATTTGGTTTATTCCTATCCAACAGTTAATAGTGAAATTTCAGGCGGAAGATCTTCAATCACAGGTCGTTTTTCGATTGAAGAAGCTAAGGATTTAGCCAATATCTTAAAAGCTGGTAAATTACCTGCACCTGCAAAAATTGTTCAGGAAGCAGTAGTTGGTCCATCACTAGGTCAAGAAGCAATTAATTCCAGTTTGATCTCATTTATTTTCGCATTCCTAATGGTACTTCTTTATATGTTTGCCTTCTATAATGGAGCCGGATTAATTGCTAATATTGCACTTATAACAAATATTTTCTTTTTAATGGGAGTTCTTTCTTCATTGGGAGCTGTATTAACTTTACCTGGTATTGCTGGTATTGTACTTACTTTAGGTATGGCTGTTGATG
>CAZYEM010000022.1:0-25292 GCA_964646395.1 uncultured Bacteroides sp. | reverse complement strand
ATCAAGTTTATTAGCGACCCCATTTTTTGGGACTGCAAAAGTAATACTTTATTTTGTAATAACAATACCCAAATTGAATTTTTTTGAGTATTTTTGCTTTTTGAAAATTTGAAAGCAAAATTAATAAATAATATCAACATAATCAATGCGTAAGTATAAACATATTTTTTTTGATCTTGACAGAACGCTTTGGGATTTCGAAAAAAATTCAGAAGAAACATTTAAAGATTTATACATTATATATAATATAGAACAATTATTAAATTGTGATTTTTATTCCTTTTTCAAAACTTATAAAAAACACAATACACTTTTATGGGAAGATTATAGGAATAAAAAAATAACGAAAGAATATTTAAGTGTTCAAAGATTTTTGGCAACTTTAAATGATTTTAATAATTATGATTTGGAATTAGCTAAAAAAATGGCAGAAGAATATTTAATATTGAGTCCTCAGAAAAACCTTCTTTTTCCACATGCAATTGAATCTCTTGAATATTTAAAAGATAAATATCAACTCCATATTATCACTAATGGTTTTATTGAAGTTCAATATAAGAAAATCAGAAATTCAGGTATTGAAAAATTCTTTAGTCAAACAATTACCTCTGAAGAAGCTGGTGTTCAAAAACCTGATAAATATATCTTTGAATTTTCATTAAATAAAGTTAATGCCAAACCTGAAGAGTGCATAATGATTGGGGATGATCTTAAAATTGACATTTTGGGAGCTAAAAATGCAGGAATTGATCAAATCTTCTTTAATGTTGATAATGTGCAACATAATGAAATTATTACTTTTGAAATTGATTCATTAAAACAAATTATTGAAATATTTAATTGATTTTTATTATCAATACATTTTTTTTTATATAAATGTTTGTTTTTTCTATTATCTTTACAAAAAAATTTAGTATTAATTAAAATTACTCTTAGCGTATGAAAATTACAATTGTTGGTACAGGCTATGTTGGTTTAGTAACTGGTACCTGTTTTGCCGAAGTAGGCATTGATGTAACGTGTGTAGATATTGATAAAGTTAAAATTGAAAACCTTGAAAAAGGCATTTCTCCTATTTATGAACCAGGATTAGATCCTATGATTGAAAGAAATGTCAATAAAGGAAGGTTGAAATTTTCAACTGATTTAGCTAATTGTATTGAAGGAACAGATGTAATTTTCAGTGCAGTTGGAACTCCACCTGATGAAGATGGAAGTGCTGATTTACAATATGTTTTAGATGTAGCCCGCACAGTTGGGAAATATATGAATGACTATATCCTGATGGTTACCAAAAGCACAGTGCCTGTTGGAACTGCTAAAAAAGTAAGAAATGCAATTCAGGAAGAATTAGATAAAAGGGGTGTAAAAATTGAATTTGACGTTGCTTCAAATCCTGAATTCCTTAAAGAAGGTGATGCAATCAACGATTTCTTAAAACCTGATAGAATTGTTGTTGGTGTTGAATCTGAAAAAGCTGAAACAATTATCAATAGTCTTTACAAACCATTTACCTTAAACGGTCATCCTGTTATTATTATGGATGTTCCTTCGGCTGAAATGACAAAATATGCAGCCAACTCCATGTTAGCAACAAAAATCAGTTTCATGAATGATATCGCTAACTTATGCGAAATTATGGGTGCTGACGTAAATATGGTTCGTAAAGGTATAGGAAGCGATTCAAGAATTGGAACTAAATTTATTTATCCGGGAATCGGATATGGAGGCTCTTGTTTTCCAAAAGACGTAAAGGCATTAATTAAAACTGCTGACCAAAATGGCTATAGTATGCGAGTTTTAAAAGCTGTTGAATATGTTAACGATGACCAAAAATCAGTTCTTTTCAATAAATTAAACACTTATTTTAAAGGTGATTTAAAAGGAAGATCAATTGCTATGTGGGGTTTATCATTTAAACCACAAACCGATGATATGCGAGAAGCTCCATCATTGGTTCTTATAAAGAAGCTTTTGGAAGCTGGATGTAAAGTAAAAGTTTACGATCCTGTTGCAATGCACGAAGCTCAACGAAAAATTGGTGATGTTGTTGAATATTCAAAAGATTGCTATGATACATTGGTTGATGCAGATGCAATGATGCTTGTTACAGAATGGACAGAATTCCGCTTTCCTAATTGGAATGTAATCAAGAAATTAATGAAACATCATGTTATTTTTGATGGTAGAAATATTTTTGATCATAAAGAAATGAAAGAAAAAGGATTTGAATACCATTGCTTAGGTATCAATACTTCAAAATAATTTATAACATAATTTAAAAAACCTAATCTGAAAACTCAGATTAGGTTTTTATTTATTAAAAGAAAATACAATGAGAAAAAAAATATTAGTTACAGGTGGAGCAGGCTTTTTAGGATCGCATCTTTGCGAAAGATTATTAAAAGATGGGAATGAAGTAGTTTGTTTGGATAATTATTTTACAGGACAAAAAGAAAATGTAGTTCATTTACTTGAAAATCCGTATTTTGAATTGATCCGACATGATGTTACAATGCCTTTTTTTATTGAAGTTGATGAAATTTACAACCTTGCATGCCCAGCATCTCCTGTTCATTATCAGTATAATGCCATCAAAACAGTAAAAACTTCTGTTATGGGTGCAATTAATATGTTGGGATTGGCAAAAAGAATAAAAGCAAAAATATTACAAGCTTCAACCAGTGAAGTTTATGGTGACCCAGAGATTCATCCTCAGGAAGAATCGTATTGGGGACACGTAAATCCGATTGGAATCAGAGCTTGCTATGATGAAGGAAAACGCTGTGCTGAAACTCTTTTTGTGAATTATCACCGCCAGAATAATGTTAAAATTAAAATCATTCGTATTTTTAACACTTATGGCCCCAGGATGCATCCTCATGATGGAAGAGTTGTTTCTAACTTTATAGTTCAGGCATTGCAAAACCAAAACATTACTATTTTTGGAGATGGAATGCAAACCCGTAGTTTTCAGTATTGTGACGATTTAATTGAGGGTATGATAAGAATGATGGCAAGCGGTGATGATTTTACTGGTCCTGTGAATATTGGAAATCCAAATGAGTTTACAATGCTTGAATTGGCAGAAAAAGTTATAAAACTTACCGGTACAAAATCAAAAATAGTATTTGAACCATTACCTGCAGATGATCCAATGCAACGCCAACCAAACATTTCACTTGCAAAAGAAAAATTAAACTGGGAACCTAAAATCCAATTAGAAGAAGGTTTGATGAGAACCATAGAATATTTTAAAACCATTGTAAAATAAGCAATTATGATTAATATATTGGTAACTGGGAGCAACGGACAGTTGGGTAATGAAATCAGATTTTTCGCAAATCAATATCCTGATTATCATTTTGTTTTTACAGATGTTGCGGAATTAGATATAACTGAATATCAACAAATAGATTCTTTTTTTAAAGAAAATAATTTCAATTTTGTGATTAACTGTGCTGCTTATACTGCAGTTGACAAAGCTGAACAGGAAATTGAAATAGCTCGATATATTAATGTAAATGCAGTTAAATATCTTTCACAAATTGCTAAAAAACATCATGCATTTTTAATTCACGTTTCAACAGATTATGTTTTTAATGGAAAAAACCACAAGCCTTATAGTGAGGAAGATGTAATTTGTCCAACTTCAGCTTATGGTAAAACAAAGGCAGAAGGTGAAACTGAAGTAAGAAATTATGCAGAAAAAGCAATTATTATCAGAACATCATGGTTGTATTCTTCTTATGGAAATAATTTTGTAAAAACCATTTTAAAATATGGAAAGGAAAGAGGTAAATTAAATGTTGTTTTTGATCAGATAGGGACACCAACTTATGCAGCAGACTTAGCGAAAGCAATTCTGGAAATTATACCTCAATTACATTCAAAATCAACTATCGACACCTATCATTTTTCTAATGAAGGAGTGAGTAGTTGGTACGATTTCGCAAAGGAAATAGTTGAACTTTCAAGTATTGATTGTATTATAAATCCAATTGAAACTAAGGATTATCCTCTTCCAGCTCCACGTCCGCATTTTAGTGTTTTAGACAAGTCAAAAATAAAAAAAGAATTTCATATTGATATTCCTTACTGGAAAGATAGTTTGAAAAAATGCCTCAAGTTATTAAATGAATAGAATTGGAAAAAGTAGATTATCAACGCTTATTTTTGAATCAGCAACGGAAGTACATAAATTATTGGGTCCCGGATTATTGGAATCAGTTTACCGTTTATGCTTTTTGCAGGAATTGAGAAACCGTGGACTTTTCTTCAAAAAAGATTTTGGCTTCCCTATTTATTACAAAGAAATGAAACTTGATGCCGAAATTAAAGTTGATTTACTGGTTGAAAATGAAATTATTATTCAGATTAAAACTGTTGAAAAAATCTTGCCAATGCACGAGGCACATCTATTAACAGCATTGAAAATGAGCAATAAAAAAATAGGTTTTCTGTTTAATTTTAATGAACCAAAATTAGTTGACGGATATAAAAAAATTGTAATTAATGATTAATAAATAATTATTATGGTAAATATTGATAAAAACATTTTGGAAAGAGCCAATAAATGGCTGACTGATTTATACGATAATGATACTCGTAAACAGGTTGAAACATTAATCGAAAACGATCCTACAGAACTAACTGAATCATTTTACCGTGATTTGGAATTTGGAACCGGAGGATTAAGAGGCATAATGGGTGTTGGTACCAATCGCATGAATAAATATACCGTTGGAATGGCAACACAGGGGCTGGCAAATTATATTCTGAAAATGTTTCCGGGAAAATCCGATTGCAAAATTGCTGTTGCTTACGATTCGAGAAATAACAGCAAATTCTTTGCTCAGGTTACTGCTGATGTAATGTCGGCTAATAATATTAAGGTATATTTGTTTGAAGAACTTCGTCCAACGCCTGAATTATCTTTTGCTATCCGTCATTTGGGATGTCAAAGTGGAGTTGTTATAACTGCTTCTCATAATCCAAAAGAATATAATGGTTATAAAGCCTATTGGGAAGATGGTGGTCAATTAATTAGTCCACATGATACAAATGTTATTGATGAAGTAATGAAAATTACCAATATCAGTCAGGTAAAATTTGCAGGCAATCCACTACTGATTGAAATGATTGGAGAAAATATAGATAAAATATATCTGGACAAACTTAAATCACTCTCATTATCTCCCGAACTGATAAAAAAGCATAAGGATTTAAGTATCGTTTATACTGCTTTGCATGGTACAGGAATTACACTTGTACCTCGTGCTCTTAAAGAACTGGGCTTTGAAAATATTCATATTGTAGAAGAACAAGCTATTTCGGATGGCAATTTCCCTACATTGAAATCACCTAATCCGGAGGAAAAAGCAGCATTGGAAATGGCAATCGAAACAGCCGGTAAAGTAAATGCAAATCTTGTGTTGGCCACTGATCCGGATGCTGACAGAGTGGGGATTGCAGTAAAAAACGACAAAGGAGAATATGTGTTGTTCAATGGAAATCAAACCGCTTCAGTATTGATATATTATCTATTAAACAAATGGAAAGAAAACGGTAAAATAACAGGAAATGAATATATCGTTAAAACTATAGTAACATCGGAATTACTAAAAGATATAGCATTGAAAAACGGCGTTGAAAGCTATGATGTACTCACCGGATTTAAATATATTGCTGAAATTATCTTAAAGCTTGAAGGTAAAAAAACATTTATTGGTGGTGGAGAAGAAAGTTATGGCTATCTGGTTGGTGATTTTGTTAGAGATAAAGATGCAGTAATTGCATGCTGTATGATTTCAGAAATGGCAGCATGGGCTGCTGAAGCAAACAAAACCTTTTATGATATTCTCATCGATTTGTATGCCGAATATGGTTTCTATAAAGAAGATTTGTTATCATTAACTAAGAAAGGTAAATCAGGAGCAGAAGAAATCCAGCTGATGATGGCAATGTATCGTAACCTCCCTCCTACCAGTATTAACGGGAGTAAAGTGGTTATGATTAAGGATTATGGTAATCAAATAGCTATTGATTGTATAAAAAACACTTCACAAGCTATTGATTTACCGAAATCAAATGTTTTGCAATTCTTTACAGAAGATGGCAGTAAGATTACCATTCGTCCTTCAGGAACCGAACCAAAAATTAAGTTTTATTTTGGAGTTAAAGAAGATTTACCGTCAAAAGCAGAATTTGAAGTTATAAATCAAAAACTAGATGCTAAAATTAAAGCAATCATTGCTGATTTGAAACTTTAATATCATGTATTTGTAAAAAAACAATACCCGTTGAGAATTATTTCCAGCGGGTTTTTTCATATTAACTATTATCAAAATAAAGAAAGTAAAAATTAAAGATTATTTAATCTATTTTCAAGCTCAATATTTTCTTATCATAACTCATTAGTATTAAAAAAATACTTACTTTCGCTTCAAACTAAAACAAATGGATAATTACCTTCAAAAAACTTCGATAAAAAACTGGGCAGAAGACGATCGACCCCGTGAAAAATTAATGCTAAAAGGGAAAAGTGTATTGAGCGATGCCGAGCTTATAGCTATTTTGATTAGTTCGGGTAACAACGAGGAATCTGCTGTTGAACTATCTCAACGCATTCTCCGTTATGCAAATGATAATCTGATTGAACTTTCGAAAATGGGAATTAACGATTTGATTAAAAACTTTAAAGGCATTGGCGAAGCAAAAGCCATCAGTATTATTGCTGCACTTGAATTGGGAAAACGCCGCCGGAGTTCGGAAGTTCTTGAAAAGAAAAAGATTTCATCAAGTAAAGAAGCATTCGAAGTTATTCAAAGCTATATTGCAGATATTCAACACGAAGAGTTTTGGATAATTTTGCTTGGAAGAAACAACAAAATAATAAAAACGTTATGCGTTAGTGAAGGAGGAACAGCAGGAACTGTTGTTGATCCGAAAAAAATATTTAAATTAGCTATCGAAAATAATGCATCTTCATTAATTTTGTGTCATAATCATCCTTCAGGAGCTACAAAACCAAGTGAAGCAGATATTAAAATTACAAACAAACTGAAAAAAGCCGGCGAAATGCTCGAATTAAATGTTGTTGACCATATTATTTTAGGTGACGAAAATTATTTTAGTTTTGCCGATGAAGGAATTTTATAATAAAACAAACTCATTATTTAGAATCTATGTTGATTTATACCAAAAAGATAACAAACAGGATTAAATATATCTTCAAAGTATATTTTGAAGAATTATTGGGTGTAAAATACAATTTCACTTCAGTAATTGAAGAATTTGAAGCTTATGAAGGAATTAAATTCAGCTATTCAGATCAAGCTTTAGGTAATGAACTATTCTTTTGTTCCAGCAATTTATTATTTGAAAATAATATTCATGAAATTGATTTTAAATTTGTTGAATTTGAAAATAACACTGCAATATGTCCTACTTTCAATAAAAAATCAGCATTGCCTTTCGACCCATTTGCTGCAGGGTTTTATTTGATTACCCGATACGAAGAATATTTACCTTATATTAAAGATCAATACGAAAGATTTAGTGCAAATCAAAGTCTGGCATATCAAAAATATTTTCTAAAAAAACCAATGATTAACATTTGGGCTATTGCAATTTCGAAAATTATTAAAGACCGATTTATTGATTTCAAACCTAAATCCAGAAAATTTAAAATTATTCCAACCATTGACATTGATTGTGCTTACGCATTTAAATTAAAAGGTGTTATTCGTTCTATAGGAGGATATCTGAAGTCTATTAAAGATATTAATTTTAAAGAGATTATCGAAAGAACTGCTGTTTTAAGTGGATTTCAAAAAGATCATTTCGACACGTTTGATTATCAATTTGAAATTCACGATAAATACAATTTAAAACCAATTTACTTTGTTCTGTTTGCCGAATATGGAGATTTCGATAAGAATATTCATATAAATAACCAAAAGTTCCAATCGCTGATTAAAATGCTGGAAGATAATGCAGAAGTTGGAATACATCCATCGTATGCTTCAAATTCAGACCCGAAAATTCTCAAAAAGGAAATTACAAATCTTTCAAAAGTATTGAACCGCCAGATAACAAAAAGTCGTCAGCATTTTCTTAAACTCAGTTTTCCTCATACTTACAGAAATCTGATAGATCTGGATATCACAGACGATTACACAATGGGTTATGCTTCTGAAATTGGGTTTAGAGCTAGTATTTGCAATAGTTTTAACTTTTACGATCTA
Organism: uncultured Bacteroides sp.; assembly: GCA_964646395.1. Taxonomy (GTDB): domain Bacteria; phylum Bacteroidota; class Bacteroidia; order Bacteroidales; family JACABE01; genus JACABE01. Next base: position 17,043 of record CAZYEM010000022.1, on the reverse strand, counting down.
GAAATGGAAGTTGAAACCAACTTGAGAATTCATCCATTTGCATTTATGGAAGGCACTCTGCGTGATTATCTCAGTATAAATGCAAACAAAGCTTTAGATTATATAAAACCGCTTATTGATGAAGTAAAAGAAGTTAATGGAACATTTATTTGTCTGTGGCACAATGAATCACTGAGTAATCAACGGCGTTGGGTTAGTTGGCAGGAAGTGTATGAGGATATGATTAAATACGCCTTAGAAAAATGATACAGTTTATTGAAAACAAAAACATTGATATTTTAAAATGGAATCGCTGTATCAGCAACTCTATTAATGGATTGCTTTATGCATACGACTGGTATATGGATGTGGTTTGTGAAGATTGGGCTGCAATAGTCGAAAACGATTATGAAAGTGTAATGCCTTTGGCTTATCGCAAAAAATTCGGTATCCATTATATTTATCAACCTGTTTTTGTACAGCAATTGGGAATATTTTCAACAGTTTTGCTTGATGATAAAATCTGTGATAGATTTCTAAAAGCAATTCCTAAAAGATTCCGTTTTCTTGAATTCAACCTTAATTCATACAATTATATAGATCATAAAAAATATAAAATAAAAAATAATGTAAATCATTTACTTGATTTAATAACTAACTACGAATCAATAACACAGAATTATTCTGAAAACCTAAAACGCAACTTAAAAAAAGCAAATAAAACAGGTGTTAACATTTCACAAAATATTAAACCCGAAGAGATTATTGAAATATTTGCAAAAAATAAAGGAAAAGAGATTAATAAATTTGGTATTAAAGAATACGCCATCCTGAAAAAGCTAACTTACATTGGTATTCATAAAGGATATATTCAAACTTATGGAGCTTATACCACTCAAAATGAATTATGTGCCGGAGCAATATTTGCCATAGATGAACAGAGAGCAATATTTTTGTTTTCAGCAACAAATTTGATTTCTAAAAATCTGTTTGCGATGCCTTTATTAATTGATACTTTTATCAGAAATAATGCAGAAAAAAATATTGTTCTTGATTTTGAGGGTTCTAATGATGAAAATCTGGCAAGATTCTATAAAAGCTTTGGCTCAAAAACAGTTAATTACAATACTATATTCATAAACAAACTTCCATTTTACATTAAAATTGGAGTTTTTTTTATAAAAAGAATAAGAAATTTCGTTTGGTTAAGAAATATTAATTAATTTTGATTGTTTTTGAATTATAAAAAAAATACAAAATGGTAAATAATCTAGGAAATCAGAATTCGCTTTTCAATCAGTTTATTGCAGAAGTTAGAGACGAGCAGATCCAAAAAGACAGTATGCGTTTTAGGCGTAATATGGAAAGATTGGGTGAAATTTTTGCTTATGAATTAAGTAAAAAGCTAGCGTTTGAAAACAAAGAGATTACAACATCTTTGGGAATAAAGGAAGTAGCTGTTTTAAAATCGCAACCGGTTATCGCTTCGATTTTAAGAGCTGGATTGCCTTTTCATACTGGATTGTTAAACTTTTTCGACAAAGCCGAAAATGCATTTATATCAGCTTATCGAAAACATGATAAAAATGGGGCATTTGAAATTCAGATCGAATATATTTCATGCCCCGATTTAACCGACAAAATCCTTATTCTTGCTGATCCAATGCTGGCAACCGGTGCTTCTATGGTTAAAACGTATAAGGAACTTTGTATTTATGGAAAACCAGCACATACCTATTTTGCTTCAGTATTGGCTAGTCTGGAAGGTATTGATTATGTCAGGAAACATCTTTCTACTGACGATGTATCTATTTGGGTGGGAGCTATTGACGATGAACTAACTGCTCAGGCTTATATTGTACCAGGCTTAGGTGATGCTGGAGATTTGGCTTTCGGAAACAAATTACAATACTAATATATTCTAAACCATTAGCATACACGTATCATGAAATTACTCGTTATAGAGAATATAAAGATTTCGCTCGAATCTATCCGAAGCCATTTATTACGAACTATTCTTACCATTCTTATCATTGCATTTGGAATTATGGCTTTGGTAGGAATACTAACTGCCATTGATTCATTGGAATATAGCATTACTAAAAGCTTTTCGAGTATGGGTGCCAATACATTTACCATTCGCAACCGCTCTATGCAAATGCAGATTGGTGAAGGCAGAAGAGAAAAATTTTACGAATCTATTACAATAGATCAGGCTCAACGGTTTAAAGAAAACTATAAGTTTCCTGCTTATACTTCCATTTCAACCTTTGCAACTCATACAGCTACGGTAAAATTCGAGAGTGAAAAAACCAATCCCAATATTGGCGTAATCGGAGCTGATGAAAACTATATTTTTACTTCGGGCAGCGAATTGGAAAAGGGAAGGAATTTTACACCTAACGAGGTATTTACTGGAAGTAATGTTGCCATTATTGGTGGAGAACTGGCTTCTTCCATATTCAAAAAAGGAGAAAATCCAATAGAACAGATTATTACAATTGGACCTGGAAAATATATTGTGATTGGCGTTTTAAAATCAAAAGGCAACAGTATGGGTTTTAGTGGCGACAAAAACTGTATACTCCCTCTTAATAATGTTCGACAGACTTTTGCACGTTCCAACATGTCTTTTAGCATCAGTGTATTGGTAAAAGATCCAAAACGTATGGATGCAGGAATTGACGAAGCTGTTGGATTATTCAGGGTTATAAGAAAGGTTAATATCGGCGATGATAATTCTTTTGAAGCTGCAAAAAGCGATAACATGGCAAAGTCATTTATCGAAAACATGAAATATGTTTCGATGGCAGCATCAATTATCGGATTTATCACTCTTTTGGGTGCTGCAATCGGACTGATGAATATCATGCTGGTATCTGTTAGCGAACGAACCCGAGAAATTGGAATCCGCAAATCGATGGGAGCCACTAAGAAAGTTATCAGAAACCAGTTTCTTTTCGAAGCAGTCGTTATTGGTCAGCTTGGCGGAATATTAGGCGTTATTCTGGGTATTCTTATCGGTAATGTCGTTTCATTAGCTATTGGCAGCGATTTTATCATTCCATGGAAATGGATCATTGGTGGAATTTCAATGTGCCTGGCAGTTGGACTTATTTCCGGAATCTATCCTGCAACCAAAGCTGCAAGCCTCGATCCTATTGAATCATTAAGATATGAGTAAAAGATTTTTATAATTTGTAGAAATACGAAACATAAGTTTACAATGAAAAAAATCCTGCTTCTCTTCATCGCTTTTTATTCATTGTCGATTGCTTATGGACAGACAAATACATACCATCCCTTTTCTGATTCAGCTATTTGGAGGGTTGATATTCTGGCAAACAATCCTCAAGGAGGTGGCTGCCTTGCAACCTATTATTTTCACTATTATTCTTCAGGCGATACGTTGATTAATAGCTTAATACATAAAAAGATTTACAAATCCTTTGTTGCACTTACTTCTACAGGAGCTGCTTCTCCCTGTAATCCAACTCCTCCACTTCAACTTTCGGGTTATATTGGAGCATTAAGGGATGATTCAGTTGCAAATAAAACATTTTTTGTTTTTCCAAACAACAATAACGATACTCTTCTTTATGACTACAATTTAAATGCTAACGATACAGTAAAAGGTTTTATTGGAACGTATTGTACCACAGTGGTTACAACCGTAGATTCTGTTTTAATAAAAGGACAATACAGAAAAAGATGGAATTGCAATGCTTGTGGAAACTTAAATCAATATATTATTGAAGGAATAGGAACAAGCTATGGCTTAACAGAACGATTTGTTAATAACCCGAGTAATCCATTTGGAAGACTAATATGCTCCAAAGACAACACAAATATTCTTTATGCTTCTGCTTATAATTCCATATTTGGATGTGAACCAATTTACAATGGTGAATTTGAATTAAATACCGAATATAAATTCAAAGTTATTCCAAATCCCTTTTCTTTAACAGCAAATTTAGAATCATCTAAAATTTTAAAAAATGCTACCTTAGTAATTTATAATTTGTATGGACAAACTGTAAAACAAATTAATAATATTTCAGGACAAGCCATCACTTTGCATCGCAATAACTTACCTAGCGGATTGTATTTCTTATGTTTAATTCAAAACCATAAAGTAATTTTTACTGACAATTTTGTAATTACTGACAACTAACAGTATAGGTAAAAATACAAAATTTAGATTAAGACACCAAATTGTAATCGATGATGATTATTATATTCCTGATTTTCTTTATTGAAAAAAGAATTTATCTGCAATTTTTAAAATACCAATTCGTTATAAGATAATAGTTAACCATATCCGATTCTTATATGAATAAAATTAAATTTATACTATTACTTATCGTTACAGTAAGTATAATTTCCTGTAATCCGCCGGTAACTTTTGACGAACCTCAACCAGCAGGTATTAAAAACTTAATTAAATTTCCCAATCGATTGCAGGGAGAATATTTAAGTATGGCAGATAATTCTTTACTGACAATTAATGATTATTTAATTCAACGAATTTACAACTACGACAATGTAATAAATATTAACGAACTCGACAGCAACTCTATACTATCGGGTGATACTTTAATCGATTTAATTTCAAACGAAAAAACTTTAATAAAACGTGATGGTGATAGTTTGATAAACCATGTTTATTTTGTCGATACACTGTTTGAGATAAATCAGGAAAATGTTGTAAGAAAATTTAAAGGTTTTTATTTTATAAACAATCTTTTCAACAAAGGAATGTGGGAAGTCAAAAAAATACAATTATCTAAAGGACAGCTTATTATCAGCAATGTGTCAACAAAAAACGATCTAGATAATCTAAGGACAATAACAGAAACACCACTTGATACTGTTTCACCTTATAAATTTAAAGCTACGAAAAAGCAATTCAAACAATTTGTACAAAGTAATGGATTTAGTGATAGTGAAACTTTTATATTGCAAAGGAAATAATCAGGAAATATAAATAAGAATGCCGATAGCAATCAAACTAGCTGCTTTCTGATTTAAATAAGCTTAAGATGTACCTTCAATTACCTGACTTTTAAATAAAAGCCAATCAAAAACAATAAATAATAATGCACAGTAACGAAACACATATTTTACTTTTTGATGGAGTTTGTAATTTATGTATCAGCGTTGTAAATTTCATAATAAAAAAAGATTCAAAAGAAAAATTCAAATTCGCGGCACTTCAATCTGAAAGCGGTCAAGCATTACTTAAAAAGTTTGGGTTATCAACAAATGATTTCAACTCTTTTGTTTACATTAGTCGAGATAACTATTTTATCAAATCATCGGCAGCGCTTCATGTTCTAAAAGAATTAGGAGGAGTCTGGATACTTTTTTACATTTTTATTTTTTTCCCAAGACCTATTAGAGATTTTGTGTATAACATAATTGCAAAGACAAGATATAGAATCTTTGGGAAACAGAATACCTGCTTTTTACCAAGTGCTGATGTAAAAAGAAAGTTTTTAGACTGATGAATAGACAAAAAACTTCAGAAAATGAATTGATAGTCTTAACAAACAGAACAGTATAACAACCAATAAAATACAATTATTAATCAAATTCTTGACTTTTTACTAATTTGCTATGTTCTTACTGTTTTAAGTGTTCTTCATATTTTATGATACATACCTTATGTGATATAATAATTTTTAGTAATTTTGAGGCTTCAATAGGAGAACAAAATTTTGAGAAACTTTTTAAATGAATTAAATGAAGCTCAACGCATAGCCGTTGAAGTTACCGAAGGTCCCGTTATGATTATTGCTGGAGCAGGTTCAGGCAAAACACGAGCACTTACCTATCGCATTGCATATTTACTTAGCAAAGGCGTTGATTCTTTCAATATTCTATCGCTTACCTTTACCAATAAAGCTGCCCGCGAAATGAAAGAACGTATCTTTCAGCTGGTAGGTTCCGATGCACGCAATTTGTGGATGGGTACTTTCCACTCTGTATTTGCCAAAATACTTCGCTTCGAAGCAGAAAAACTCGGATATCCTTCCAACTTTACTATTTACGATACTGACGATACCAAAAGCCTGATGCGTAGTATTATAAAAGAACAAAATCTCGATCCCAAGCAATATGTCCCCAATTATGTTTTGCACCGTATTTCATCAGCTAAAAGCAGTTTGCTCAACGAAATAGATTATATAAACAATTCCGAACTCCTTTTGCAGGATAAGCAAGCTAACAAACCTATGATCGGGGAACTTTTCAAACTCTATAATATGCGATTGCGAAAAGCACAAGCTATGGATTTTGACGATTTGCTTTATTATACAAATGTATTACTTCGCGATTTCCCTGAAGTTCTTTATAAATACCAGCAAAAATTCAAGTACATACTGGTTGACGAGTATCAGGATACCAATTATGCCCAATATCTGATTGTAAAAAAACTGGCTGCCAACAACGAGAATATATGCGTTGTAGGAGATGATGCTCAAAGTATTTATGCATTTCGTGGTGCAAATATTCAGAATATTCTAAACTTTAAAAACGATTATCCCGATCTTAAAACATTTAAGCTAGAACAAAATTACCGATCAACCAAAGTTATTGTTAATGCTGCAAACAGTTTGATAGCTAAGAATAAGGATCAGATATTCAAGGAAGTATGGACAGAAAATGAAGAAGGCAATAAGATTAAACTTTTAAAAGCCACATCCGATAATGAAGAAGGTACATTGGTTGCCAATTCAATATTCGAACTTAAAATGAATAATCAGTTAAACAACGATGCATTTGCAATATTATACCGTACAAATGCACAATCGCGATCAATGGAGGAAGCATTGAGAAAACTGAATATTCCATACCGGATTTATGGTGGTCTTTCATTTTACAAACGCAAGGAAATAAAGGATTTGTTAGCGTACTTCCGTCTGGCAATAAATCATAATGATGAAGAAGCATTAATAAGAATCATCAATTTCCCTACAAGAGGAATAGGGCAAACTACCATCGACCGGCTTCGTTTATTAGCTGATGAACACAGCAGAAGCATTTTCAGGGTGATAGAAAGTCTTGAATTTATAAAATCAGACATTAATCAAGGAACTCGAAGCAAATTGAATGAGTTTGCTATTAAAATCAAAAGCTATTCGGTAATGCTTAAAACACGAAATGCTTATGATCTGGCAAAACATATCGCTATTTCATCGGGTTTAATGAAAGCTCTGAATGATGATGATACCCCCGAAGGTGTTAGCAGAATAGAAAATATTGATGAATTGCTTAATGCAATAAAGGATTTTACAGAGAAACCACAGGAAAAAATAGAAATCGGTATTGATGAAATGCCTGCAAACAGTATCAGAACACTAGATGAATTTATGCAGGATATTGCCTTACTTACCGATGCTGATAATGATAATGAGGATGATAACAACAAAGTATCTTTAATGACCATTCATGCAGCCAAAGGTCTTGAATTTCCTTATGTTTATGTAGTTGGTATGGAAGAGAACCTTTTTCCTTCCATCATGTCGATATATTCGAGAGCTGAACTGGAAGAAGAAAGAAGGTTATTTTATGTAGCTATAACCCGTGCAGAAAAGCGACTTACACTTTCTTTTGCAGAAAACCGATATCGCTGGGGTAATCTTACTTTTGCCGAACCCAGCAGGTTTATTGAAGAAATAGATCCTCATTTTATAGATTTTCCTCAGAAAAATCCAACGCTTAAAAAGCTATACAGCAGCGATACAGCTATTGAATTTAAAACAAAAATTCATACGACTACTGAGTTGAGTAAATTGAAAAAAATATCCGATAAGGAAAATAATATACCTCAGCAAAACACACAACTGGTTGAAGATTTTGATAGTTTTACAGCAGGAATGGATGTAGTGCACGACCGTTTTGGAAATGGGAAAATAATTCAGGTGGAAGGTGTTGGAGCCAGCAAAAAAGCAACTGTAAACTTTGAAAATATTGGAAATAAACAATTACTTTTGAAATTTGCAAAGCTGAGAGTAATAGAATAATTAAATAAATGAGTAAGCAAATATTACTTAATTCACGTTTACTTTATAAACTTTATAAACTCAATTATACATTATTAATAAAATTTGTTTATTTTTGCATAATAAATAGATACTGTTTTTTACTACCATTTATTAACAGTAAAATAAAACGAATTATTGAGATTTACTATAATCTCCTTATAAACAAACATTTTCATTACCTTTATGGAATATAATTCAACACGTAACAAGCTTATCATACCTGAATACGGACGTAATGTTCAAAAGATGATTGAATACGCTATCAATACCGAAGACAGGAATCATCGCAATAAATTGTGCAAAGAGATAATCAGAGTGATGGGTCAAATTAATCCTCACTTACGTGATGTTTCTGATTTTACTCACAAACTTTGGGATCATCTTTTTATTATTTCAGATTTTAAATTAGATGTGGACTCACCATATCCTATTCCTACCCGTGAATCTTTTAATGTTAACCCTGAAAGAATTCAATATGCGGATAAAAAATTTGCTTTCAGACATTACGGTAGAAATATCGAAATAATGATTGAACATGTTGCTTCTCTTGAAGATGGAGAAAAAAAAGACAGATTAATCAAACTTATTGCCAATCATCTTAAAAAATCATATTTAACATGGAATAGAGACAGTGTTGATGATGATTTAATCATTGAGCATCTGAAAGTTATGTCAAAAGGACAATTAAAATTAAATGCTGACTTTAAATTTCAAAGTTCTAATGATATTCTGGCCAAAACAAAATCATCTTCAGGATCAAAAAGTCAATCGAATAATCCATCAAACAGAAACAATCTTCAAAAAGGACGCAGACCAAGAATTACGCTTACTTCAGACAGCAATAATCCATCAAGAAATACGAATCCACGAAATAATACACAAAATAATAACCAAAGAAGCTCCAATCAACGCCCTGGAAATTTTAATCAGCCAAGAAAAAGCAATTAATTTTTAATACAGACAAGCTATGAGTTCATTTGAAATAACAGGTGGGAAAAGATTACATGGCGAAATAATTCCGCAAGGTGCTAAGAACGAGGCATTACAGGTAATATGTGCCGTACTTCTTACAGCCGAAAAAGTTTGCATCAGCAATATACCTGACATAAGAGATGTAAATAAACTTATCGAACTCTTAGCCGAATTGGGTGTGAAAGTTGAAAAAACAGGGAAAGAGCAATTTACTTTTCAGGCAGATTATGTAGATCTGGAATTTCTAAAAACTGAGACTTTTAAAATAAAAGCAGCGTCTTTAAGAGGTTCGGTAATGATTGTAGGCCCACTGCTTGCTCGTTTTGGTAAAGCATATATACCTCAACCCGGTGGTGATAAAATTGGTCGACGCCGATTGGATACACATTTTATCGGATTAGAAAAACTGGGAGCCAAATTTGATAATGATAATTTTAATAAGTTCTATAAAATAGATGCTTCACATCTGGAAGGCTGCTACATGCTGCTCGATGAAGCATCGGTAACCGGAACTGCCAATATAGTTATGACAGCAGTAATGGCAAAAGGAAAAACCACCATTTTTAATGCTGCATGCGAACCTTATCTGTTGCAATTGTGTAATATGCTAAACAGCATGGGTGCTAAAATTACCGGAGTCGGTTCTAACTTGCTCACAATTGAGGGTGTTAAAGAAATGCATGGCTGTGATCACAGACTTTTACCCGATATGATTGAAGTTGGTAGTTTTATTGGTTTAGCTGCCATGACCCGTTCCGAACTTACCATCAAAAATGTAAATTACCATCATTTGGGAATCATACCCGAAGTTTTCCGCCGATTAGGTATTAATATCCAAAAGCGTGATGATGATATTTTTATTCCTCAACAGGATAATTATGAAATTGAACATTTCATGGATGGTTCAATAATGACCATTTCAGATGCTCCATGGCCGGGTTTTACACCCGATTTAATCAGTATAGCACTGGTAGTTGCAACTCAGGCACGCGGAAGTGCTTTAATCCATCAGAAGATGTTCGAAAGCAGGTTGTTTTTTGTTGATAAACTGATAGATATGGGTGCTCAGATTATTCTCTGCGATCCTCATAGAGCAACAGTAATTGGATTAAACCACCAATATCCTTTGCGAGGTATCGAAATGATTTCGCCTGATATAAGAGCTGGTGTTGCTCTATTGATTGCCGCTTTATCTGCTCAGGGAAAAAGCACGATACATAATATAGAACAAATTGATCGTGGTTATCAGCAAATTGATGAGCGATTAAATAAATTGGGAGCCGAAATAAAAAGATTCTAATAGCAGGGTGTTGTAAACCCAATTTCTATACTTTTTACAATAATTAAAATTTATTCAATAGTTCGTTAAACTTTGACAAAGTTTATTCCTACACAAGATTAACTAATTGATTATCTATACATTACAAAAACAAATATAACTTTATCAACATTCTCAATATCTGCTACTTATATAGTTTAACGGAGTATTGTTATTTCCTTTAATCATAAAATCTCCATATAACACCAAGTTTGAGAGCCGAAGCCTGTTGTGGATAATGTGGCATCATATAAAAATTGTAATTAGTCCATCCACTATTGATGTGTTGATATTTTAAAAATACATTTGCTCGTTTAATCTGCACATTTGCAAATACATCTGCATATATATAATTGCCAATCTGCTTACTTTCCTGTGTGTAAAACATTCGTGTGGCAGGCATGTAATCATCAGCAAAATAGCTGGTATTATAGTAAAAACTTACACCTGGCTGTAAATACATATATTTTTTAAACAATTGTAAATTTAAATACCATGACTGCATAGCAGAAATCTGAGGTAATTTTATAATGCTGTTATCTGGAGTATATTGATAAATTAAATCATTATCAATCTGTAATCTACCCCAACTAATATCCTTGCTCACTTTAGCAACAAGCACATGTATCATGTTATCCTGCCAGTCGGGTTTTGCTTCATTATTAAGATATACAAAATTATTCAGCTGATGCAAAGAAACACCGGCATCCAATGTTCCTATTTTTAGTTTAGCAAAATAAGTAATAAGATTTTGCTTATCAAAATCATTATTCCATTTAAAGTAATTGGAATACTGCCAGGTATAAAACCAATCTGCTTCCTTCTGAGTATAATACAAACCCGAAGTAAACAGAATCTTGCCGGGATGTTTTTTAAGGAAATCAAATTTAGCAACAGCCTTCAAACTAAAATCTCCTCCATTATAATCACCTATAACATATTCGCCGTTCAAATCGAGATGAAACTTGCCAAAAGCAAACACCGACAATGCTGCATAAGGCGTTAAATGATTAAAAGTTTGTGTTTTAAAAGTATCAATATATTCAATATATTTATGACGTATTCCGAAAACCAGGTTAAAAGCCTGAGGTGATAAAGGGTTTTCACTTATCCCGTTAGTCCATGCAAAATTACTTTCAAACCATCTGAAATGAATACTATCATGTGTAGCAGTGGTATCTAAATAAATGTTTTTATAATATCCACTTTTACCATCCAGATCGGAGTAGGTCTGAGAATTTTTATAATAATGCAATGTAAGGGAAATGCTTCCGGGATTAAAAGTCCGATGAGGAACACTGTCGGTTTTCATCCTTTTAAAGTTATATATCTGCTTAACAAAAAATCCGGTTTCTTTATATTGATTATTAGCAGCCTGTAAATAAACAGGTACTGATAATGTTTGAGAAGTTAATCTGTTTTCAAAAATGGAATCACTAACTCCACCATTTTCCTGAATTTCAATGCTTGAATGATAATAAGCAGCCAAAATTCTATACTTGCCTAATGGAGCTGTATAATTAGTATTTACCATTAACTGCCGGTTGTCGCAACTCTGCCATTGATAACTACCCCACGAATCCATAACACGGAAATTAATCCCAACATTCCAGCTTTTATTTATATTCTGGCTATGAATTACCTGAAGTATTTCTTCTTTTTCGGGACCGGAAAGATAAAACAATGAAGTATAAGGTTTCCGAACCTGATAATACGGTTGTGAATAATTATTAAACAGCAAATCGTCAAATGAATGAACACCATAATCGAAACCAATAGTATGTCGGGGTTCAAAAACAATCCGTTTACTTGGCCTGCCTATATTCCCCATCCATTCGCTTATTTTATTTCGGTTAAAAGACGGGTTGTATTGTTCCAGACTTTTAATTATGGTATCAATCCGATAAGAAACCGGCAATTCAAATGAATTGGCTTTATCATAATAATATTGAGTCCGGTTGCGTGCCCATGCCACCGAATCAACTTTTTGACCATTAACATAAGATGTACCAAAAAGAAATATAATTACAAAATAAATAAAAGCCAATCTCAATTGCTTCATTTAAAATTACTGATTAATAGAATGCGTTTATAAATTCAAATATTTTTCGAGATACTCATATTCAGGTGTTAACTCGCCTTTATGCAGAATCAATGCTTTTTTCAATGATTTTGGAAGATCAAGATCAGCTGTTGGCAAATCATAATCAGCAAAAACGATAGGTTTAATGAAATTCGACAATGCATCAGCAAATCCATCAGAAGAATCTCTTGGCAACTCACTTGGCAGAATATCCACAGCCATATCCAAAATACCCTCGCCTTCAAAACCCATAGTATATTTATCTGTAATTGGATTATATACAAAAATTGGATCTTCTATTTCTGTTCCATGATGTGTGCATTCTACTGAACCATCCGGATCGCAGGTTATATCGCCAATAACTGTTAACTTTGGATTTCCTGTGCTATATAATTTCTTTAAATATTCTTTGGTTATAATTCTTGGATAACGGGTATCCCAATACATACAATTCATCAAAACCGTTAAATGCGGAATGTATTGCTCAAATTTGCTAACATAATTCTGTGGATTACGGTAATAATCGTATAAGTCAAACTCAACATTATCTTTATGTTCTGAAATATGTTTTTCTTTAAAGACAACTTTAAATATAATATTATTGGGTAGTGCTTCCCTGTTTTTTAATTCCAATAATTTCTCAGTTGAAATCTCTTTTACAGGTAATAAACCACAAATTTCCTGTGCTCCCAGCGAAACATTTCCATAACCTGTAAAACCGATAACCAATGGTTGTAATTCTTTTGGCAATCCTTTTTCAGCAATTATCTGACCAACAAGACTAATTGCATCTTTAGCTTCGCGTAATGAATTATATAAGTGAGCCTGTTTGAGTTCTAAAAAAGGGGTATTAATTCCAAAACTCTTCCATCTTAACCCAAGCGACCATAAAGAATTAATCATTCCGGCCAAACCGGCATATTTTCCAAAAAATATCAACCTCTTATTTTGTTCATCCACTATTCTTTCATAATCAATAAGGTTGCATTTTAATTCCATCATTCGCTTTAGCATCGGCATATTATAAGCCTGGCCTTTTATTACATGCGAAAAGAAAACATACGTTTTTTCGGATTCAAAAAAGTCAAGTGGCATTTCCTTAACGCCTAATATAACATTGCATTTTTTTAGATCATTTTCTACAATTGCACCTGCCTGTATATATTCCTCATCCTTAAAAATTCTTTTCTGAGATGTTTGAACTATAAAATCAAGTTTCTGATGCTCGATTAATCGTTTTACATGTTTTGGAGTTAATGGAGCCCTACGCTCCATCACATATTTGTCTTCGTGCCTAATTCCTATAAAGTTACTCATATTAAAAATTAAAAAGTGTGATTGGTTAATTTATAAATTCAAAGTTAGAAATAAAATAATAAACTAAAGTATAGTTAATTATACAATTTTTTTAGAATTGCAAATATATAAAAATACTGTGAATTTTTGGTTCAATTAACGTAATTTAATAATTGTAAAATCATTATGTAAGAATTAAAAGAGTAGTTAATACTGATTTTAATGATTTATCGGATTGTCCGCAATTTTTATTTCTGTTTCTTCAGTTTTTCAATCCAGATTATAAAAATGGCATATAAATTGTAATTAAATTTTTACAAATCAATAAAAGTTTATATTTTTGAAAACAATTTAACAACTAATCACATGAAAAAACAATTTATTACTTTAACAGTTCTGTTATTATTATTTAGTTTAAGTTATGGCCAGAAATCGAATCTGGTTTTTTTCACCGAACAGGGTGAACCTTTCTACGTTATTGTGAACGGAATAAAACAAAATGCGGATGCACGTTCCAATGTAAAAGTTACTGATTTAACTTCCCCTTCCTATCTGTGTAAAATTATTTTTAAGAACACTGAACTCGGTCAATTGGATAAAACAATTTATTTGAATCAAGGAACCGAAACCACTTATATTATTAAGAAAAACAATAAAAATAAATGGCTTATCCGTTGGATGAACGAAGCTCCTGTAAAAAACAGTAAGCCATCAACAAATTCATATACATACTCAAATACCGAACCTGCTCCGGAGCCTGTTCACGTCAATACAACACAAACTCAAATTCAAACTCAAACTCCTCCCAATAGTGCTAATGTTGGGATAAATATTACAGATCCTTCAACCGGAACAAATTTCAACATGAATTTAAATACTAATCTAACACCTAATCAAGCCAATACTACAACCACAACAACTACTACAACCACAACCACCAATCAGGGTGGAACCAACAATCGTCCGGGTCATCATGGTCATACTACCGGAAACAGCCAACATCAGGTTACTGATGCTGTTCCGGGTTATCGCGGTCCTTATGGCTGCAACTTTCCAATGAAACGTGAGAATTTTGCTACAGTTAAAAATTCAGTATCAACCAAAAATTTTGAAAGTTCAAAACTAACGGTTGCCAAACAGGTTATTACAAACAATTGTTTAACAACCTCACAGATTAAGGAAATCGTTAAATTATTTGATTTTGAAAGCACTCGCCTTGAATTTGCAAAATTTGCTTACAGTTATGTTTATGATAAAGGAAATTATTTCCAACTAAATGATGCCTTTGATTTTGAATCTTCTATCGATGAGTTGAATAATTATATCAATTCAAATAAATAATTTTTAAAAAAAATCAGCAAATAGCTTTTTTTTGAATTATCTTTGCTTTTGAACATTTGTTTTAAAGCAAAGATTTTTTTTTAACAATTAATACTTGAAGCCATGAAAAAAATTTTGATCGCCGTTGATTTTTCAAGTCATACTGAATTTTCATGTAACTATGCCCTCGATATGGCAATTACAAACAATGCAGAGATCATGCTGTTCCATACTTTTTTTACACAATATTATTTTTCGTCGCCAAGTATGCCCGATGCCTTTGAAATAAGTCCATTCTCAAATTCAGAAACAAGTTCAGAAGCTGAAGAATCGGCTAAAACACAATTGAACAATTTGCAAAACGAATTAATTGAAAGAGCCAAACAGATTTGCAACAAACCTATTAAGATTAAAACAAAAATTACAAACGGAAATTTTGATGATGATTTAATTGAATTTTGCAGTGATTATTTTCCATCTGTAGTAATTATCGGCTCAAAAGGAATTGGAGAAAGCACTTCACTGTTTGGGAGAACAGCTATTAGAATATTTAATAAATTAAAACATCCTGTAATTGTAATTCCTGCAACTGACGACTCCAAATCGATTGACAATGTGATGTATATTGCAGATCTGGAAGCATCCAATAATGTTTTGATAAGGAAAACCTTTAATCTATTAGAGAATTTTAATCCAAAAATCTTTTGTGTTCATTTGGCTGAGGATAATAATTATTTGAAAGCATACTCGTCTAATGAATATTTAAAATCAGAATATCAGAAAGAATTAAATGAAAATAAATTTCAGAGTGAAGTGTTGGAAGGAACTGACAAACATGAAGAAATTGACGAATATATAAAAAAGAACGATATCAGCCTGATTGTTTTTATGCCTCATAAAACCAATTTCTTCCAACGACTTATAGGGCAGGAAAAATCAAAAGAATATCTTTTTGAAACCAATTTACCATTACTTGCTATCAGATTATAATTTTTTTGATTTTAACAGTTACATAATAAATTAATTTTTAACTTTGCTTCAACATTATTTATAAAATAAACATGAATACAAAAATGAATAATATTATACTTATACCTACTGATTTTACAGAGGTTTGTAACAATGCAGTAAAACACGGTGCAGAAACAGCTAAATTTTTAAATTACCAACTATGTTTATTACATGTAGTTGACAAAGACACTAAATCATATTTAAAAAAGGAAAATCTTTCCGAAGAAATCATTATTGAAAAGCTGGGATTAATTTCCAATGAGGTCAATTCAACTTATGGAATTGAAGTAACAAGTATATCGCGCGAAGGACATATATTTGAAACAATAGCAGAAGTTGCATCCGAAATAGGTGCTAACTTTATTATTATGGGTACTCATGGAAAAGTTGGCATGCAAAAATTAACAGGAAGTTTTGCCTTAAAAGTAATTACCAGTTCGCAAGTTCCTGTTATTGTTGTACAAAAACGTCCGTTCCAGAATTCATATAAAGACATTGTACTTCCAATTACAAGCGAAGCAGGTCCGTGGGATAAAACTCAATGGGCTGCATCTATTGCAAAACAGTTCGGTTCCTGTATTCATATATTGAAAATAAATGATGATGAAGCCATTAATGATGCTGTTAAAATAATTACCAACTACTTTGATGAAAACAAAGTAAATTATATTGAAAAAACTACCGAAAAGGGAGCTAATTTCACCAAAGCCGTTATAGATTATGCCGTTTCAATAAACTCGGAACTTATTATGATTTTAACTTCCAGGTCGAGTGCTTTAAGCAACTTTATTCTGGGTGCTTATGATGAAGATTTAATTTTCAACATACCACAAATACCTGTTATGTGTATTAATCCGAGAGAAGTAAACTGGAAAAAAATTGTTTCTTACTAATTGATTTTTAAGAACTCCCTTATAAAAAAATAGCCTGGTGAAAATATTTCATCGGGCTGTTTTATTTAAAGTTGCGGAAGATTATTTTGCCTTTATACCATAATTACTATTACTTTAGCTGCA
>CAZYEM010000021.1:0-26057 GCA_964646395.1 uncultured Bacteroides sp. | reverse complement strand
TTGCTTAATAATAGGTTGTAAATCATCATGATCGCCAAAAATAGCTGTATATACTACTTTGTTGTTTGCATGCCTGAAAAATCGAAAAAGGTATCCTGGATTTCTTAAATATCTTTTCAATAAATACAGCTGTGTTAAATATTTGAGCATGTAGAAATTTGTTTTTTTTTAGAATAAAAAATATCCATATAGGAATTGGAGGATATTTTTTTTCTTAGTGGTGATTAATTTAGATGATCGCTTGGAATTTTCGAAAAAGATATTTTAACTTTGATTTCAAACTATTTTGGGTTTGGACGTTTTCTATTTTCGAGTGAGGTTGTGACACATTTTTGGGCACCTATGATAAGAAAATCCGGTTGTGAGGAGAAAATCGGCCGGCTCTGTTCCTTATCAGCGGATTTGTTTTCGTTAAAAGTAAATTGCAACATCCGTTGTCTTTCCAAAAGGTCTTTATCTGTAATTTTAGATTGGTGCCCGAATTTCTCCAGGGGACCAAGGTCGTACATGGTCAAACCGTACTTTGCAAACATCTTGGTATAGAAACTTTTCGGTCGTTCGACCAAGGGGAATTGTTGCCAGTTGCCATCCTGTCTATCCCCAAAAACAACATTGGCATAAAACGATCCCTCTTTATGGAGATGGAGGTTGATAAAGTTCATGACTCCTTCTAGGATATTGTCTTCCAGATGAATCAGAACCGAAAATGCCCAAATGAAGTCAAATTTCCTCTTCAGTATCAGCGTTGACACATCATCAATGCAAATCAGTGAAGGATTTTTAAATGCCAGTCCGGATATTTCGAGTTCGAGGTGGGCTTCCTCCATAACCTCAGGACGGACATCAACGCCTGTGTAATTTCCTTCTTCAAGATAACCGATCAAGGGAATTCCTCCCCGTAAGGTTCCGCAACCCAGATCGAGCAAGTTGTGGCCAGGAAGAAGCCCTGCGTTTAAAAGAAAATCAAACTGAAACTTTCGTTTAGCTTCCCATAATTCAAGTGGACCGACTAACCGGTGTCTTTCAGCGGAACTGTCCATATCTGTTTAATATTTTTTAATTTCAGTTGTTTAACGAATTGTTTTACAAGTAATTGAAATGATGGAGCATCAAAGCATTTTCAATATCTGACGTTATCTCTTCCTTTTTATAAAGATTTTCGAAGTGACCACCCTTTGAAAGAAGTTTCCTGACGAACTAACTGATCATCTCTGGGGCAATTTCCTGGTAACCAGTCGATACCATGATGGTTATACAGATCAAAAAAATGAATCTCCTTCTCAACGGGAAGAAATAGTTCCGGGCGTTGCAAAAGATAATAGAAAAGTAAGGTCGTTCCATATTTCTGGGCATCTATGATAAGAAAATTGGGCTTTTAACTTGTTAGAATGCTCTCTGCATTATCAAATTATAGATTTAATAAAATACTGTATATCATAGTTTTATCTTAAGATTTGTCCTTCCAATTCTATTTTTTCAGGATGTAGTGACCAAAAGTTTACAAATTAAAAAACGTTACGGTTCAAACGGTAAATCAAAGTTGGAAAAACTGTCAATAGTAAATAAAAATTTGTGAAAATCAATTTTGTATGAATTAGTCTTATATTCCTTTATTTCCCTTATTAAACAAAATCAAATCTTAGTGCAAAAGAAAACTTAAAAATAATTATTAAGTAAACCTAACACATCCTCTCTAGAATAATACTTCCAGTAAGTTCCCTCGGATTCAAGCAATTTATCAGCAATTTTTGAAAATTGCCCTTGCTTGTATATTGGGTTTTTGTTACGCGATTTTAGACTAACTTGGATTAAATCTGCTTCCGGAGTAATCACCTTAAGTGTCCGTCCATTACTGCTAATGACATTCTCATATCGGATGATTCGTTCGGAAGGTAAATTCTGGTCAAACTTTGTGAAAAACCAGTTTAGTATATAAATTTGTCTGTCAAGCGTATCATCTATCCTTGCGAGTGTTTCACGTAAGTCTGAATCAAAGGCTTCGCCAACAGGTATATGTCCGTAATGAATATTCAAATCTACCGTTTGCCATGAGAAAAGAACTGCTAAGGGATTACGGACAATACCATAACAGCTGTATCGTAAAACAAGTTTATTCAGTAAGTAGGCAAAAGCAGCATTATGTTTTATTGCTAAAATAAAATCTTCGGATAGTTCTTTATGAAAAGAAAGTTGTCCATGTTCTGCCATAGAAACCCTTAGTCCATTGTCCGAAGCATTATTTGAAAAAGTATTGTCAGGGATTTGACCATCAATATGCTTGGATGTCGCTAAACCATTTGTAAGTAAGCTATGTCGGTTTTCTGATATAAACTGATCAATAGCAGCAAATTGTTCATCGGTTGACAAAATGCTTAGTTCTTGAACTTTCATGGGCTCATGAAGGGCAACTACATTTGGTATGCTTGTAAGCAAGTGACAAACAAGCGTAGTCCCTGAACGGGGCAATCCAGTCAATAGTATTGTTTTCTGTACTGTCAAATTTGTTTCCATATTTTGCTTGTTAAAGTTAAGGTTTCGAAAAATGATTGACGCTCAATTTCTATGTTATGCAATTTGCTAGTAGCTTCAGCGGAGTTTTGAATATGATTGATTTCAGTACTATTCATATCTATTACAGTATTAATAGCCGAGAAAATTCCATCAAAAGTATAATTAGGTATTATACAGTTATCACCATTTATACAAAAAGAACGGTTGCCTATGCAATCCGGGCATATTACAATGGTTTCAAGCGACATCCCTTCTAAAGCAGGAAGGTAAAAACCTTCCGTAATATTTGGAAGCAAAACTGCTATTCTACTGCTAGCCAATGCATGTATAAAATCAAGTCGTGGTATTTTCTCAGTCAGACATTTAATAGTTATTGGTAATTTTTTACATGCAATTTCCAACTCTTTCGCCATGTTTGGGTTTTTGAGACCAACAATCAACAAATCAAATTCCTTGCTGCCATTGGGTTGGATTTTATTAATGAATGAATAATCAATTCCATTCGGAATAGTGAATACAGGGCCATTAACTTTGCCGGTTTCTAATATTGCATCTGTAACTTCCTGACTAACGCATATTCTAATAGCATGATTAGATAAACATTCATACAAGAGTGAATCGGTTAATGAATGCCTGAATCCTTGAACAAGATTAATTATAGGTTTTGGCCAATTCTTGCGTTCAGTTTGAGGCAATGAGTACCAATCCATCCCTCCCAAGAAGAGCAAGTCGGCTTCATATGGATTCCAGTCTTTTAATAATTGGCTTCTACAATCTCTCCATGGATTACTTTCATCCCAAACAGAATCTGGAGTAAAATAAATCTTGGGTTCAAAGTAATCACTCAATGAGAGGTGACTGAAATAATCAAACATCTTTAGATGGCCACCTTGAAAACCCTTATAATGTCTGAAAAAAAATACTTGTTTTTTTTTCATCTCAAATCTGCTTAAAGTTCCCTTTAATATTCAAACTATATGCTTTGTAATGATATTATTCATCCGATAGATTATAACTATTTCTCTGATAACTGATTAAAAAATATGCATTTATCGTAATTAATGCAATTATCAAATCCTGTTTTATGGAAAACTTTTTTAGATTATATGTGTAAATGGGGATAAAACCCAGTCTGCTTTTTCAAGCCTTTGTAAACCAATATTAAAAGTTAGGTATTTGTAATTTAATTCTCGTTTTACCAATTGCCCGATTATATATTTTTGCTGGTAACAAGAAAGAAAATTAGAATATTAGCTTTTGAGGACAAATATTATATTCTAAATATTATAAAACAAAATTATAATTAAAATTATTGAATAACAATGTGTTATAAAATATATTTTTTTTGTAAAATTAATTTGCATTTTAAATGCTAATGGTTATCCCACAGCTTCGCCACGTCAGTTACATTGCTTGTAACGACTTGTTATTGTGAATGATAGTAGGATTGTATGTTTCCAACGTTGCCGGATCAACAATATTTTTATTATTTATATAAATTAATATATCATTAATGTTTTTTCCTACCTATGAAAGCTAAAATATTTATAATTATCAGATTAGTTTTTACAAATTATCTGATTTACAAATAAATTTAGCCTTTTTGAAATAATTTTCTATATTAATGGGATTTGTTTTCTAAATGAGAATTAACAAAAATGTTAATTTTTAGAATATTCAAAAATACAAATTTTATTTTATTGGGAAAATAAAAATTAAACAAATCAACAATTATTTATTAATTTAATATGTAATAATTGGATTTATAATGCTTTAATAACCTGTTCTTTTGAAAATAGCATTTATCGTTTTTAGGATAAGTATAAAGTCAAGTTTTAATGACCAGTTATCAATGTATTGTAAATCAAGTTTTATCCATTCTTCAAAGCTGAAATTATTTCTTTCTGATGCTTGCCATATACATGTTATTCCTGGTTTCATGGAAAGTCTGCGTAACTGATGTCGCTCATATAATGCAACTTCCTCAGGTACAGGTGGTCTTGGGCCAACTAAAGCCATATCACCTTGCAATACATTAAAAAATTGAGGAAACTCATCCAAACTGGTTTTTCGAAGGAAAGATCCTATTTTTGTAATTCTTGGATCATTTTTTATTTTAAAAACGGGTCCATCTACTTCATTCATTGTCAAAAGATCTTTTTTTAGCTCCTCTGCATTTTCTTGCATAGTTCTGAATTTTAGCATAGTAAAAGTTCTACCATGTAATCCAACTCTTTTTTGTTTAAAAAATACAGGTCCTTTTGATTCAGATTTTATAAGAATTGCAATTATTAAAAAAACAGGAGTAAAGACTAATACTGCTAATAAGGAAAAAATATATTCAAAAATCGTTTTAATTTTTAAAGCAAAATAATCAGCAGAAGTAACTTCAAATGTAATTATTGGGAAATCTCCCATATAATTTAAGTTTGATTTTGAAGCAATTGTGCTAAAAAGTTCGGATTGTAATTGTAAGGTAATTCCTATTTCACCACATATAAAAATTAATTTTTTAATTTGTTCTTTATTTATATCATTTTTACAATAAATAACTTCATCAATTATTTGTTTTTCAATAGTGTTATATAATTTTTCTTCCTCGTTTATAATAAGAAACCGGTCGCAATATTTATTATTTATTATTTCAGAATCTGAATATATTCCAAAAATATTAAATCCCCAGTATTTTTCAGAAACAAGTTTTTCGATAAATGTTATTGATTCTTCATCTGCAATAATTATTATGTTTTTTACATTTTTCCCTTTAATAAATAAATTTTTATTGTATTTGACAATCAGTATTTTAATTGCAGATAAAAGAAACAGATTTAAAATTCCGAAAACTAATATTACGATTCGACTAATAAAATTTAGCTTGAATGTGAAAATGAAAATAAATAAAATACTAATACCAATAATAATTGTAAGAAAATATTCTATAAAGATAATTGAGTATGCCTTAACTCTTTGAGTAGTTTGAATGCTTATAATTTTTAATAAAACATACCAAACAGGAATTATAAGTAAGCCTAATAAAATGTATTGATGTTTAACAGTTTTGATAACAACATCATCAAATACTTTAATGTAATATGCTGCAAAAAAAGTAAGTATAGAAATAATAATATCTGCTAAAATTAAAACATTATTGTAAAGTCTCTCATTTTCCCTTTGCATTTATTTTAATATTTAAATTCTTTGTTTTCGTTTTTTCAAAATATATAAATTAAAATTAACCATATATATATAGTATATAAATATAGTTAAAAATTTATTTAGCTATTTCATTAATATTATATGCAAATATACATTTATTTTTAGATATTGTTTTTTTGTATGATTTAGGTCATCTCAATTTATCAGGAATATAGTTAAATAGCTTAAATTCAAAAGTATTGATCAAGCAGTTTAGTATTAAATATATCTCATACTGACTTTATAAATAGCTAAAATGAAAAATAATTGGATTTCAGTTTATCAAAAGAGTTTTTCTTAATTTGGATTAGATATGTGAATTTTTTTTCTACTTTTGTTTTTGTTTTATTCTTTAAAAAATTAATGAAAAAAGTTGATATTATTACCACGCAAAACGTTACAATAGAGTATTCTCTTGCTTCTTTATTGGAAAGAGCAGGAGCTTTTATCATTGATTTTTTATTTATCTGGGTTGTTATTGGAATTCTTAATTTAATTGCTTATATTCTTGAAATCAATTCATTAATATTCTTTTATACAACTTCCATACCTGTTTTCTTTTTTTATAATTTGTTATTTGAAACTTTAAATAATGGTCAATCACCCGGGAAATATTTCTTAAAACTAAAAGTTGTTAAAATAACAAACGGGAAGATTGACATTTTTGATTACCTGATGCGATGGAGTTTTCGTTTAATTGATATCTATTTTTCTTTAGGAAGTTTAGCAGCGCTTTTGATTTATTCATCTAGTAGAAGTCAGAGAGTTGGTGACTTCCTGGCAGACACTTCGGTAATTAAAGTTATAGAGACCAATCGATATCATATTAACAAAATTGCTAAAATTAATGAAAATGATTCTTATTTGCCAAAATATAAAGATGTCGTGTTGTTTACAGAAAATGAAATCTTATTAATAAAGGAAACGTATGATAGGTTTATACAGCAACCTACTGAAGGACATATTGAAGCGATGAATTTATTAATTAAAAAGATAGCAGAACAGTTAAAAATAAAAACGCCCGAAAATACCAACGAATTTATAAAAACTATAATAAAGGATTATATTTTTTTAACCCGATAAAATTATTCTGTAATTCCCTCTCCTGATAAATCGATTGGAAGGGTTTTGTCTTCAACTTTTAAAATTGTGTTTTTAAGTAAACCAAGATTTTGCATGTTTTGAACATGAAAAACTTCGTTTAATATATTGTAACTTATGTTAATTGACGTTTTTCTAATAACGATTGCTGCTTTTTCAAGTTTTGTTATCGCATCATAAAGTGTATTTGCATTTCCTGCAAGTGAAGCTAAAGCTGCCAAAAGGACAGAAACTTCTTTTAATTTACCAAAAAATCTGGTCCAGTTCGTACGTTCAAAATTTAAATCACGAATTGCTTTATCTAAGTGAGTTATAAGCGCTTTTTTGCTCATGTCAGTTATAGAACTATCTTCGTTAATTAATTCTATAGCTTCATTAATTAATTCGGTAATCTCGGATTTATTGGATTTAGATGGTATATAAAAGTCTCCAAGTTCCAAACTATCATATAGATATTCTTTTTGTATAGAGTCGTTTACTAATGACATTGTGGCAGAATATAATTCATAAAATGCATCCTGAACTTTAAACATTTGTTTCTTTTTGCTATTTACAAAAGGTATGATTTTTAAAAGAAAAGGTTTGCGTTCCAATTGTTTATATTCTGAAAGTTCCTCATATAACTTGTTTAATAATTCCTGATAATCCTCACGCTTGGATGTTTCGAAATAGCTGAATTTTTCAATGGAATTAAGAAACTTATCACTTGCTGCTTTTAATTGTAATTGTTTTTCAGCAGAATAATTTGCATTTGATAATTCACTTAAAAATCCGATATAAAAATTGAAAATTACTTCAATTTCCTGAGAATCTGTGTATAAATATTCATTAAATGTCATAGTAGCCAATGTTTTTGTTTGTGCAAATATATCAAAATTAATACCAAAATCAATAAATAATCTAAACATTTGAATAATAGATGATAACTATTTTCAATTGATGAAAATTTTTAAATATCTGACAAAAAACACTACCTTTGTCGAAAAATTGAATAAAAAAACTGACAATTTGTCAGTTTTTTATTGTATGGCAACATTTTTGATAGATGGAGCTTACTAATAAAAATAAAATCAGATTAATGTTTAATATATTCAAAGATATGTCCGACAAAGAAAAGAAGCAAAAGGAACAGGAAGTTTCTGAAGAGAATCAGCATGATAATACATCTGAACATATTGGAAAAGAAAAGAAAAAAAATAAAGATGAAGTTAAGAAAAGCGAAAAGGAAAAATATGAAGATACTATCAATGATTTAGGGACTAAGTTAACAGAAACCAACGAAAAATATCTCAGGTTATATTCAGAATTTGATAATTATCGCAAACGAACATCAAAAGAGCGTATTGATTTGAGTAAAACTGCTTCAGAAGAAATGATTATTAATCTATTACCGGTATTAGATGATTTTGAAAGAGCTTTAAAAGCAATTGAACCAAACGAGCAGATTAATGCTTTGCGTGAAGGTGTAGATTTGATTTATAATAAATTACAACTTGTTTTAACTCAAAAAGGACTAAAAGCAATGGAAAGTATTGGTAATTTGTTTGATCCGGATTTGCATGAAGCGATTGCTCAAATTCCAGCTCAAAACGAGGAAAGTAAAGGAAAAATAATAGATGAAGTTGAAAAGGGTTATTATTTATTTGACAAGGTAATACGCTATGCCAAAGTGGTAGTAGCCAATTAAAAAATGTAACAATGGCAAAAAGAGATTATTACGAAATTTTAGGCGTATCAAAAAATGCAACAGAAGCTGAATTAAAAAAGGCTTACCGACAAAAAGCAATTCAATATCATCCCGATAAAAATCCGGGAGACAAGCAATCTGAAGAGAACTTCAAAGAAGCTGCTGAAGCTTATGAGGTTCTTAGTAATAGCGAAAAACGTTCCAGATACGACCAGTTTGGTCATGCTGGTATGAGCGGAGCTTCTGGATATGGTGGTGGAGGAATGAATATGGATGACATATTCAGCCATTTTGGTGATATTTTCGAAGGTGCTTTTGGTGGCGGAGGTTTTAGTGGTTTTAGTGGTTTTGGTGGAGGTCGTTCCAGAGGGAAGAGAGTTAACCGTGGTACAAATCTGAGAGTTAAAGTAAAACTTACACTGGAAGAAATTGCTAATGGTGTCGAAAAGAAAATAAAGGTTAATAAATATATAGCATGTAAACCTTGTAATGGAACCGGAGCTAAAGATGGTTCCGGATATACAACTTGCTCAACTTGTCATGGTAGTGGTCAGGTTACCCGTATTACAAATACTATTCTAGGTCAGATGCAGACTTCATCGGCTTGCCCATCATGTGGTGGTGAAGGACAGACAATTACTCATAAATGTCACGAATGTGCAGGAAATGGAATTGTAAACGGGGAAGAAGTCATCTCTTTAAATATTCCTGCAGGAGTTCAGGATGGTATGCAATTATCAGTGAGTGGTAAAGGAAATGCTGCTGCCCGTGGAGGAGTTAATGGTGATTTAATTGTTCTTGTTGAAGAAGTGGAACATCCTTTCTTAAAACGTGATGGAAAGAACTTATTGTACGATCATTATATTAGTTTTCCTGATGTAGCTCTCGGTTGCAGTGTTGAAATTCCAACAATTGAAGGGAAAGTGAAAATAAAGATTGATGCTGGAACTCAAGCTGGCAAAGTATTGAGATTGAAAGGCAAAGGATTGCCGGATATTAATTCTTATGGCAGAGGTGATTTGTTGATAAATATTAATGTATGGACACCAAAACATTTGAGTAAAGAGGAAAAATCAATAATAGAAAAATTGGCAAATTCTTCAAACTTCAAACCCGATCCTGATAGTAAAGATAAAGGATTTTTCGAAAGAATGAGAGAATACTTTCAATAAAAATAAATTAAAGCGCTGACAAAATTTTTAATAAATGTCAGCGTTTTTTTAATAAAAGTTTGTATGTATATTTTTTCAGCTAAGAATATAACCAAAAACTATGCAGCACATACTGCATTAAAAAATGTGAGTATCGATGTTCCTGAACAATCAATTTTTGGATTATTGGGTCCTAATGGGGCTGGTAAAACATCTTTGATTCGAATAATCAATCAGATAACTGCACCGGATGAAGGAGAATTGTTTTTTGCAGGAGAAAAACTTCAACCTCATCATATCTCGTTAATTGGTTATTTGCCAGAAGAGAGAGGATTGTATAAAAAAATGAAAGTAGGGGAGCAGGATTTATATTTGGCTCAATTAAAAGGAGTTTCTAAAAATGATGCCTTGAAAAAATTAAAATATTGGTTTGAAAAATTTGATATTTTAGATTGGTGGAACAAAAAGGTGGAAGAGCTTTCAAAAGGAATGCAACAAAAAATACAGTTTATTGTAACCATTCTGCATGAACCTAAATTATTGATATTTGATGAACCTTTCAGTGGTTTTGACCCAATTAATGTAAATTTACTGAAAGAAGAAATACTTACGTTAAAGAAAAACGGAGCAACCATTATTTTTTCCACTCATAATATGTCATCTGTTGAAGAATTGTGTGATAATATTGCTTTGATAAATAAATCGTATAAAATATTGGATGGTAAAGTTCATGAAATAAAAAATACGTATAAAGCCAATATTTTCGAAATTGGTTATCATTCTCAGGATATTGATTTTGAGAAAATTTTACCTGAAAGTTTTGAAATAAGAAGTGTTATAAAACAAAACGGTATTTCTAAAGCAATAATTAAAATTCCATTCACAGCTTCAGCTAATTATTTGATAAATAACATTATTTCTGAAATTGAAATTATCTCTTTTAATGAAATTTTGCCAACTATGAACGATATTTTTATTCAGAAAGTGAACGAACAAAAACATATTGCTTAAAATGAAAAAAATAAGACTCATTATACAACGCGAATATTTAAGTCGTGTGAAAAAGAAATCGTTTATTATAATGACTATTTTAGGTCCGTTACTAATGGCTTCTATATGGATAGTTCCTTTCTTTCTGGCAACGATGAGTGATGAAAAAAAAGTAATTTCTGTTGTAGATGAAACCGGAATTTTTTATAATAAATTCCAATCAACAGATAAGGTTTTTTTTACTTATGATACTGATTTGGAAAAGATAAAAGAAGATTTAACCAAAGGAAATGTTTCTGCAATTTTATATATTCAAAAATTAACTTATACTATTCCAGATCAAGCAGTTTTGTTATATTCTGATAAATCTCCCGGAATTGTAACCCAAAGTTATATTTCAAATGCAATGCAAACTATTTTGAAAAATAATTTGCTTGTAAATGCTCATAATATTTCGAAAGAGGATTATGACAAAATAAATAGCACAAATATTAAGCTTAATACTGAAGACATTCGAACAGGAGAAAAAAGTTATACAGAAATAAAGACTGGATTGGGTATTTTTTCCGGCATCTTGATTTATTTCTTTATTTTCATGTTTGGTGCTCAGGTAATGAGAGGTGTTATTGAGGAAAAAACCAGTAGAATTGTTGAAGTTATTATCTCATCAGTAAAACCATTTCAACTGATGATGGGAAAGATTGTAGGTGTTGCTTTGGTTGGTCTTACCCAATTTGCGCTATGGATTCTACTTACCTTCTCAATTATTACTGCTTTACAAATGAGTATGCCTGAGGTGTTTAAAAATAAGCAAACAGAAGAGGTTTATAATCCGGGTCAAAAACTACCTTCTGCTGATCAAATTCAATTGCAAACATTACAGAATCAGGAAATAAGGGAGATGATAAATGGTTTGTTTTCTATTAATTATGGTGTTATGATTGCACAATTTATATTTTATTTCCTTGCCGGATATTTGTTATATGCAAGTTTGTTTGCTTCTATAGGAGCTGCAGTTGATAATGAGGCAGATACACAGCAATTTATGATGCCTGTAACCATCCCCTTACTTTTTGCAATAATTATGTCTAATTTTGTAATAAATAATCCGGATGGTCCTGTAGCATTCTGGCTTTCAATAATTCCTTTTACATCACCAATAATTATGATGGTTAGGATCCCTTTTGGAGTTCCAATTGAACAGATTTATTTGTCGATGTTTTTATTAATTGCAGGATTTGTTTTTACTACTTGGCTTGCAGCAAAAATATACAGAACCGGTATATTAATGTATGGTAAAAAAGTAAGTTATAAGGAATTGTGGAAATGGCTTAAATATTAATATTGAATATTATTGATAGAAATTATGAAAACTTATAATCTCCAAATAACCGTCAATCAATAGTTATTTTATTAATAAATTAAGTAAGTAAAAAAACAAAGTGATTTAAATCTTTTGAAAAAAAATAGTATGGCTAAAATATTAGTAATAGATGATGAAAAAAGTATCCGTAATACATTGCGGGAAATATTAATATACGAAAAATACGAAGTTGAAGATGCTGCTGATGGTGCAACAGGTATTGAAATGGTGAAAAACAATAAATATGATGTTATATTATGTGATATTAAAATGCCGCAAATGGATGGTATTGAGGTATTAGAAAAGTTACTACCCATAACTGCTACTCCGATTGTGATGATTTCAGGACATGGAACCATAGAAACAGCAGTGGAAGCCATAAAAAAAGGAGCGTATGATTACATAGCCAAACCTCTTGATTTGAATCGTTTATTGATAACTTTAAGAAACGCTTTAGATAAATCAACCTTAGTTGCAGAGACCATTGTATTAAAAAGACAAGTCTCTAAAACGTATGATATGATTGGTGAGTCCGAAGCAATCACTGATGTTAAGGATATTATTGAGAAAGTTGCCCCTACAGATGCAAGGGTATTGATAACTGGAAATAATGGAACTGGTAAAGAATTGGTTGCTCGTTGGTTGCACGAAAAAAGTATGCGTGCTGAAGCTCCTTTTATTGAAGTTAATTGTGCTGCAATTCCATCTGAATTGATAGAAAGCCAATTGTTTGGTCACGAAAAAGGTAGTTTTACATCTGCTATAAAACAAAGAAAAGGAGATTTTGAACAAGCAAATGGTGGTACCCTATTTTTAGATGAAATTGGAGATATGAGTCTTTCTGCTCAGGCTAAAGTATTGAGAGCTTTACAAGAAAAGAAAATTACCCGTATTGGTGGAGAAAAGGAAATTCCTGTTGATGTACGTATTATTGCTGCAACTAATAAAAATTTAAGAAATGAAATTGAAAAAAATAATTTCCGGGAAGATTTATATCATCGTCTGAGTGTTATTCTTATCGAAGTTCCATCACTGAATACGAGGATTGATGATATTCCTTTACTTACCCATCATTTTATAAGTGAATTTTGTCAACAGCAAGGGAAACCATTAATAAATTTTGATGATGACGCTATTGTTGAATTGCAGAAAATTGAATGGACAGGAAATATCAGGGAATTACGAAATGTAATAGAAAGATTAAGTATTCTTTGTGATAATATTATTACTGCTGATGATGTTAAAAAATATGCTCATCCATTAAAAAAACAGTAGTAATTAATTTGATGTTAGTTATTTATTGCTGTAAATATATTTTTTCGCAATAAGTTGAAGTATTATTCCTCTTGATGATAGAAATATCAAAAATGCTATCCACAAACCATTGTTACCCATTTCTCTGAAAACAAAAAAATATAATGGGAAAAACAATATTACAACAGATATTAGCATGGAATTACGCATTGCAACCGATGCAGTTGTTCCAACATAAATACCATCCCACAAAAAAGCTGAAAATGTTGTAATTGGTAGAAAGTAAACCCAATAAAAGTATTTATTTGCTATTAAAAGAGTTTCTTTATTATTTGTAAGAATTGGTAATAACATTTTTCCAAATAATACAAATAATAAAGTAAATAGAATACAAATTCCACTTCCCCAAATAAAAAGCCTTTTTATTGTTTTCTTAAGCATAAATTTATCTTTTGCTCCATAATATTTGCCAACCAATGATTCAGCTGCAAAAGCAAAACCATCCATAAAATAAGAAAAGAAAATAAAAAACTGATACAAAAGTGTATTCCCTGCTAAAATGGAATTCCCCATCTTTGCTGAACGGCTTGTGAAAAAAGAAATTGTTATTATTATAAGGAGTGTTCTGATAAAAATATCTCTGTTGACAGAAAGAAAATTAAGAAAAGGCTTCATCACTTTTAATTTCTTAAAAGAAAAATGCTTGAAAAGTTTACCATAATGCTTGTAAAGCATCCAAAAAGCAAATAGTATTCCTGTGTATTGTGCTAATAAAGAACCTAAAGCAATTCCTTCAGCATTCAAGTTCAGAACTTTAACAAAAAACAAACTATATAAAATATTAGTAATGTTAACAAAGATTGCGATTACCATAGGCGTTTTTGCATTTTGCATACCCGTTAACCAACCAATTATAGCTATTAAAGCAATAGTAGCAGGAGCTGTATAAATTCTTATGTAGTAATATTGCGAAGTAATGGTTTCTATTTCATTATTAATTCCTATCAGTTTAAATGCAAGAAATAAAATTGGTTTTTGCATTAAAATAAGTAAAATACCACTAATTATTGCTAAAATTAAGGAACGAGCTAAAATCATGATTGCTTCAGGCATATTTCGGCGTCCAAATGCTTGAGCTGTAAATCCACTGCTTCCCATCCTAAGAAATCCAAAAGCCCAGAATATGATATTAAATATCATTGTACCAATGGCTATTGCTCCGATATATGACTGATTTCCCAAATGTCCCATAAGAATAATATCAACTAAACCCAATAAAGGAATAGTGATATTGCTTATAACATTTGGAATGGCTAACCGAAGTATTTTTTTATTCATCTGAATTTTATACGTTTTAAATTGCAAAAGTATGAATTATTAATGAACTTGCTGAAATAAAAGATGTTAGAATCTTACTGTTTCTTTATTCTATTCATAGGGTATTGGGATATAAACTTCAGAAAATTAATATTTTATTAAAAAAATTATTATATATTTTTGTTTTTGCAATATTAATTTGAAAAGAATTAATGTCTTTATTTTTTAATCTTAAAATCCTCAAGAATTTTTATTACTGCTTTATTAATAAACAGTTGCAAATTTTTATCTTCTTATGATTATTATAAAAGAATAAGTGTATTTTGTGTAATCCGAGTAAAATAAAAATAAATTTGCGGATTTAAGGAAAAAATAAGTTGTATTATTTTTAATTTCCCCAAAAAAGAGCTATATTTGCACAAATGAAATAATATTTTTTTATAATAACCTTTTGTTGATAATATAATTTATAAATAGCTTATAAATGCAATAATTGCAAAAACAAATCGTTATTATAAAGGTTAATAAGATATATCAAGAATAGAAAAAAATAGTATCCACAGAGACAATATCAGCCGAGGCAGATTCTAAATATCATAAAGAGTGACAAAAATAACTTTGTGAATCTTATGTGTTCCTTTCTTTTTTAATAAATACGAATATTTAAAGAAAAAAAGTATTCAATGTAATAAAAGCAACTAATTACTTTAATATAACAGCAATCTGTTTATAATAACTAAAAATAAGAAGCAATGAAAAATAATGAAGGAAATACCATGCCTAAAATAGAAAAAGGATATTACAATCATGACAGTAAAAAGCATAACATTTTTAATTCTCCTGATGTAACTAAATTACAATTAGTTGTAATTGATGAAAAAACAAGAATCTATATAGCTAATGATGCAGATCCTGAGTTAGCAAGAGCTCGGTATTTAAATAGATTGGAAGGTAAAGTAAGCTTTTTTGTAAGGAAACCTATTGCATCCAATTAGTTTTATTTAGTTAAATCTAATGTTTTATTTCAGCAAAACTAAATCAAAAAAAACTATTTTGAAATTATGATGATTAGCTTTTAAAAGTATGATTTTAAATATATAGCATAATATTTGATGCTTGTTTATAAATCACTTTAGAAGTGTGTCCTTTTTTTAATTAATTATCATCATAACTACTCATTCTAAAAACAATGTAAAGTTTGGATATTCGCTAAAAAGTCGATTTATTTTTGTTTTGATACAGATAAATTTCTTTTATTAAAGATTATTTAAAAAAATTAGATTCAGTTTAAAAATAATTTAGATAAATGATTAATGCAACAAAATAGTCAGTATGACTGAATTCTCATAACCCCTAATATTATTGGGGTTATGTAAATTAAACTCTAAGTGTTAATCTTAATTTTACTCATAAATATCTACAAAAATAAAAAGCAGAACCAAAAAATATAAAACAGAACTTTAATACAACCTCTAAATTAAATACATTATTTTTTAAATTATTTGGTTTTTATATTTATGAAGTATAGTAGTAAAAAAGCAATTTTTTATAAACCGATTATACTCAAAAATGAATATATAGTGCACATATATAGAGTTGATTTCAACAAAATAACATTTTTTCTTTGTATGAAATTCAAACAACTTTATTAATTTTGCTAAGCTTTATATTGCCGTTAACTTATTTCATTATACCGAAAACTGATTTATTATCTTATTTGTTGAAAAAATATTAATTTTGTATGGGTTTTCTATGGTTTTTTTGATAACTTTGCAGCAATTTTTTACAAAAAAACATTTAAAACTATTATTTAAAGAAATTAACAATTAAACAGTTATAAATAAACAAATTAAAATTTAAGCAAAATAATGTTTTGCAAAAGGTTTAATAATAAATAAATAATAATCACATGAAAAACAGAAAATTATACGTTGGTTTATCTGCTTTGATTTTACTTTTTAGTGTTTCTTTAATCGCACTTACAGGGACACAAAAAAAACAAAAATACTCAGAAAGAGTATCAAGTAATTATGAAATACCACGTGGTATTCAGGGTGCTTTAGCATATCTTTCTAAAATAAGGGGTAATGCACTAACTGGTGAATTAAAAACGGAGGATGTGTTGTTTGCACGTACGTTGGCTGAGAAATTTGCAAAGTACAAAGTAGGAAATTCAATGAATTTGCAATGGGAAGAAATGGGACCCGATAATGTTGGTGGAAGGACCAGAGCAATTTTGATTGACAAAAGAGATGCAACTTACAATACCTTATATGCAGGTGGCGTTTCCGGAGGACTATGGAAGTCAACCGATGGAGGATCTAACTGGAGTCAGGTTACCTTAAAAAATCAAAATGGAACAATAGATAATACTAATATTGCTATTTCCAGTATTGCACAGGCAACAAACGGTAGCATTTTCGTTGGAACAGGTGAAGGTTTAGCTCAGTTTACAGGTACAAACTTTAATTCTGGTCAACCTGGTGGCGGTATTTATCGTTGTACAACAGGTGATGAATTTTTATTATTACCAGCAACAATTCCAACAGCTCAAACTACAGGATGGGCAGAAGTTAATCGTTTAGCCTGTAATCCTGTTAATGGAATTATATATGCTTCAATTGGTAATGCATTGAAGTTTTCATCAGATAATGGTAATACCTGGACAACTGCAAAAGAAATAATAAGTACAGGGTCAACCATTCCGTTATCAACAAATAGTAAAGATGTTAAAGTAGCTCCCGATGGGACAGTTATCGCATCAGTTGGTAACAAACTTTATCTTTCAACAGATAGTGTATTTAGTGATAAATCAAAGAATGGTTTACCAACTAATTTAAATGGAAATAACGACAGATTGGAAATTGCAGTTGCTCCTTCAAATACTGATTATTTATATGCAGTTGTTGCAAAATCAGGTGCTCTCTTAAATGTTTATCGCTCTTCGGATAAAGGTGCAACATGGACAATTATAGCTCCAGGTGGAAGTGCATCCTTCGATTTATTCGGAGATAACAATCAAGGTTGGTATGATAATGTAATAGCAGTATTTCCAAATAATCCTAAAAAAATTGTTGTTGCAGGTATCGATTGCTGGAAAGGGGAGGAATATGTAAGTGGTGCTTTTTATGATTTTGTTCAGATTACTGAAAGAAACGAAACTATTTCCGCATCAAATCCTACTCCTAATCCTAGTTATGCTCATGTAGATCATCATACTTGTACTTTCCATCCAACCAATCCTAATGTTTTCTATTTGGGAACTGATGGTGGAATTTTCAAAACTACAAATGGTGGGTTAAGTTTTACTCCCATGAATAGAAACTTTTCAATTACACAATTTTATGGGTTGGGTATAGGGCCAGATGGTTCTGCTGTTGGTGGTACTCAAGATAATAGCAATCCTTATGTTCAAGGTATACAACCTTATCCAAGAACAGCAAAAGTTCTGTGGAGCGGAGACGGTGGTTGGGCTGCTATTTCACAAATTACAACATCTTTACCAACAAAGCAAAAAGCAATTTTTGTAACTGCTCAATATGCAAGTGTTGCAAGGTCTTATAATAATGGTGTTGATTGGCAATATAAAACAAATTTCTTTACTTCACAGATGCAAAATCTCTTAGCATCATTCGTTACTCCTATGACAATGTGGCAAACGGTTACCAATACTCAAATTAAGGATTCAGTTGAATATACATCTGATTCTAATAATGATACTGTTGGAAGAGTTGTTGCTGTGAGAAGTAAGCAAATAGGTTATCCTTTTAATTATACATTAACTGCTAAATTAGATTCTGGGAAATCTGTTAAGGTAATGGATAGAGCTTTAAGCAGATATTATATCGGATTTTATGAAGCACTTTGGATGACCAATGAGCCTCTTAATTTTACAAAAAAACCAAGTTGGTTCAAGATCGCCAGTGTTCCTAATGAAGTTGTTTCAACAATTACTTGTTCAAAAGATGGAAATCATGTATTTTTTAGTACAGGCAATAAATTATACAGAGTTTCAAATTTATTAAATGCTGCTGATTCTTCGCAATTAAACATTGATGCTTCAAATTATGCATTAAATGTAACCATGATTAAGCAATTCTCAAACAGATCTATAACCAGTGTTTCTGTTGATCCTAATAATGCTGCAAATGTTGTTTTAACTTTAGGTAATTTTGGTGAAACTCAATATGTTTTTGCTTCAAAAGATGCTTTAGGAGCTTCTCCAACATTTATAAATAAAACTGGTAGTGGTTTGCCATCTGCACCCGTTTATTCTTCATTGATAGAAATGCAGAATAATGGAAGAATTTTAGTTGGAACCGAATTTGGTATTTATTCTGTTGAAAAAACTAGTTTTACCGATTTCTATAATAGTAATATTACCTGGGCTGGAGATAATGTTGGAATGGATAGAGTTCCTGTTTTCCAAATAAGACAACAAACCATGAGTTTCCCTGATGCAGAAGTTTATACAAATGATAATGGTAATTTGATTTTATCTAAATATCCAGGTATTACAAATACGGGTATAATTTATATCGCTACTCATGGTCGTGGTTTCTGGCAGGCAAAAGATTTCTCACAGGTTGGAGTTGTTGAAAAACCTACAGTTACTAATTCAGCAAAAATTGATATTTCTGTTTATCCTAATCCAGTGGTTGATAATGCTAATTTTAAATTCAATTTAAGTTCTGATGATAATGTCGTTATTAATATTTATGATATGAGAGGCAATGTTGTTAAAACAATGAATTTAGGTAGAAAAACTACAGGCTCACATCTATTTAATTTCGATAGCAGCAATTTAAATAAGGGAACTTATTTAATTCAGATAATATCCGGTAATCAAAAAGCAACTTCAAAATTTATTAAGTTTTAAGTTTTTTTAGATTATTATAAATAAAATAAAGACCTTTGCAAAAAGGTCTTTTTTTTTATAATTAAAAATTCAGAAAATGATATTGTTACATATATTTAATTCAGGATCAGATTTTTTTACTTGGGTAGGTTTGCCTTTCTTGATTTTTTTAGCTCGAATTACCGATCAAAGCATCGGAACTATTCGACTTATTTTTATATCCAAAGGGTTTAGGAGGTTAGCTCCATTTATAGGTTTTTTTGAATCGTTGATTTGGTTGCTGGCTATCAGAGAAATTCTCAATCATTTAGATAATTATATGTGTTTTATTGCCTATGCCGGAGGTTTTGCTACAGGAAATTATATAGGTATGCTGCTCGAAGAAAAAATATCAATAGG
The DNA here is from genome assembly GCA_964646395.1 of uncultured Bacteroides sp. Classification (GTDB taxonomy): domain Bacteria; phylum Bacteroidota; class Bacteroidia; order Bacteroidales; family JACABE01; genus JACABE01. The sequence goes on along the minus strand of CAZYEM010000021.1, from coordinate 6,231 downwards.
AACTGTAATTGTTCGTGTTATTCCAAGGCAGGAAACAACTCAATTGCTCAGTTATCTTACAGATAATAACTATGGTTTCACTGTTGTTGATGCTCAGGGAAGTAAAGGTGATGTGAAAATTATTTTTTGTGTTATAAAACGCAAGGATTTAGAACATTTTATTTCGTTGATAAAAACATATAATCCAACTGCTTTTTATTCCATTGAAGATGTAAGAACTGTGAATGAAGGAATTTTTCGAAAAGGAAACAGGAGAGGGCAGTATAATTTAAAAATGGATGCCCGTAAATCAAAATAATCTTTTGAAGTTATTTTTGTTTTACATCAGAATCATTCCGTCTTTCATCGTTATTTTCCGATCTGCCATATTGGCAAGTTCTTCATTATGTGTTACTATTACAAAGGTTTGATTGAATTTATTTCTTAACTCGAAAAAAAGTTTATGTAGTTCTTTTGCATTTGTTGAATCCAGATTGCCTGAAGGTTCGTCTGCAAAAATTACATCCGGTCGATTAATTAATGCTCTTGCTACTGCAATACGTTGTTGTTCTCCACCTGAAAGTTCGGTTGGTTTGTGTTCTGCCCTGTCTTTCAATCCAAGAAAATCAAGAATTTCTGTTGCTTTTTGAATAGCTTCCTTTTGTTTTATTTTAGCTATAAAAGCAGGAATACAAATGTTTTCAATTGCTGTAAATTCGGGTAAAAGATGATGAAACTGAAATACAAAACCAATATGCTTATTCCTGAAATCTGATAGTTTTCTATCGTTTAAGCTATTAACCTGTATGTTGTTTATTTCTATCCGTCCTTTATCAGCTTTGTCGAGTGTTCCTATAATATGAAGTAATGTGGATTTTCCAGCTCCTGAAGCACCTACAATAGATACTATTTCTCCTTTTCCTATTTGTAAATCAATGCCTTTTAAAACATTCAGCTGCCCGTAAGATTTGAAAATTCCCTCTGCTTTTATCATATTGTTTTTTTGCAAAAATAGCGAAAATAATTAATTGTAATGAATTATCAAAAATGAAATAATTAGAAGATTCTTTTTTGCAGATTGATAATTATTGATAAAATTTGTTTAATTCAATTCATAAAAAAAAGCTCAGGCAAATAAACAAGTATTATATTGCCTAAGCTATTCGGATTGTTTTATTAATTGTCAAATTTTAAATCTTTTGAGGACGTATCATATTTTCCGGTAATAAGATATGATCCAATTGTTCTTTTGATAATAAACCTTTTTCCAGAACCAATTCATAAACACTGCGGTTGTTTTCCAATGCGTCTTTTGCAATTTCTGTTGAATTTTCGTATCCAATATATGGATTAAGTGCAGTAACAAGGCCTATGCTGTTTTCAACCATTTGGCGGCAATGCTTTTCATTGGCTGTAATACCTGTTATACATCGAATTCTTAAAGTATCCATTCCATTTTTCAACATTTCTATTGATTCGAAAATACTCTGAACTATAACGGGTTCCATAACATTTAACTCAAGCTGACCAGCTTCTGCTCCCAACGTTACAGTCAGATCATTTCCTATTACTTTAAAGGCAATCTGGTTTACAACTTCCGGAATTACAGGATTTACTTTACCTGGCATAATGGACGATCCTGGTTGCATTGGAGGCAGGTTTATTTCATTTAAGCCACAACGTGGTCCTGACGAAAGTAATCGCAAATCGTTGCAAATCTTTGATAGTTTAATTGCCAGTCTTTTGCATGCAGATGAATACATTATAAATGGGCCAGTATCTGAGGTTGCTTCTACTAAATTAGTTGCCAAAGATAAATCTAAGCCTGAGATTTCCCTTAAATAACGGGTTACTTTTGGACCATAATCAGGATCGGCAGTTATTCCGGTTCCAATTGCAGTTGCTCCCATATTCATTTCCAGAAATAGCCTTGCATTTTCTTCTAATCGCTTGATTTCGTGTTTTAATGTGTCAGCGAAAGCAGCAAAAGTTTGCCCTAAAGTCATTGGGACTGCATCTTGTAATTGTGTGCGGCCCATTTTGATAATATGCGAAAATTCACGTGATTTTGTATCCAATGCATCAATTAAATCCCTCAAAAAATCGATAAGGCTTCGATTGCTGTAAATAATTGCTATTCTTACAGCTGTTGGATATGCATCGTTAGTTGATTGCGAAAGGTTAACATGATTGTTAGGATGGCAAAACTGATATTCGCCCCGTTTGTGGCCTAATAATTCTAATGCACGGTTAGCTATTACTTCATTGGCATTCATATTGGTTGATGTTCCGGCTCCTCCCTGTATCATATCCACTACAAAATGATAATGCAATTTACCATCAATTATTTCCTGACAAGTCTTAATAATTGCATTGGTAATTTCTTCAGGTATAAGCCCTAATTCGTAATTAGCTTTTACGGCTGCCATTTTTACCATAGCAAGAGATTCGATAAGTGCTGGATAAAAATTAAGTGTAACTCCGCTTATATTGAAGTTTTCCAAAGCACGTAAGGTTTGAATTCCATAGTAATATTCATCCGGAACATCTCTGTAACCAAGTAAATCATGCTCTTGTCGGGTTCTTCCCGATTCGTATTGTGAAGCAGAATTTACCATGTGATTATTTGCCTGTCGCATTCTTCTTGATATTACTTTTGCAATTTGCGAAAATACTTTTAGAGATATTTCTCCGTATTGTTTGAAAAAATCTTTCTCAATCGTGAATATTACAGACTCTTCAATGGTAATTGCATTGGTTGAATGTGGTGCATCATCGCTGAGTGTACCTTCGCCAAGGAAATCGTATTTTCCAAATAAACACAATTTTTGCTTTTTACCAAAAGGTGACTTTTTATACAATTCTACCTTTCCTTCATTTATTATAAATATCTGTTTCCTTTCGCTGTTTTCCTTAAACAGATGGGTATTGGCTGCTATTTTTAATACATTTATTTCATTTGAAACAATTTCAAGTTCCTTTTCACTTAAGAGCCTGAATAGTTCTATCTCTTTTATAAAGCTTTGTATTTCTGATTTGTTTATTTTATTCATTTCTTTTGTTATTTGAGTAACAGCTGCAAAATTACGTATTAGTTATACAGTAATTTTAAACTAACTTTAAAATAACAAAATTTAGGAATGTGTTAACTTGCTCTGTATTTAGTATTATGATAATCAGAGAATAAGTTTTAATCCTGTTTGTCAGAAGATTTCTTCATTAGGCTTTTTGGGATTAAAATGTCTGACGAAACTTTACATCAATTTTATGTTATTTTCTTAAAGATATGTATTCAAGTTTGTATTCAAGTTTGTACCTTTGCATAAATAATAATTTTTATGCGTAAAGTCAGATCACAAACCAAAGTTATTGCTACTTTAGGGCCAGCATCTTCTACCAAGGAAGTTTTACTGGAAATGATAGAAGAAGGTGCAGATGTATTTCGTTTAAATTTCTCTCATTCCAATAAGGAGGAGCATAAGCGAATGATTACTCTAATTAACGAACTTAATAATGAATTAAATCTTAATATTGCTATTCTTGCCGATTTGCAAGGTCCGAAGCTTAGAATTGGTGAAGTGGAAAATAATCATGTAGAGCTTATTGATGGCGAGTATGTAAATTTTGTTACCAATAAATGTTTGGGTACCAAGGAGCAACTTTATATGAGTTATCAGGAATTTCCGGCAGATGTAAATATAGGCGATCTGGTTTTGATTGATGATGGTAAAATTCAGCTCGAAGTTACCGAAACCAACCGCCAGGATACGGTTAAAGCCAGGGTAATTTATGGTGGGGTTGTTTCGTCGCGTAAGGGTGTAAACTTGCCAAATACCAAAATTTCGTTGCCTAGTATGACCGATGAAGATATTTCAAATGCTTTGTTTGCCATTGAAAATGATGTGGATTGGATTGCTTTGTCATTTGTAAGATCTGCACATGATGTTATTGAACTTAAGAACCTGATAAAGCGTAAAAATGGCAAAGCTGCCGTTATTGCTAAAATAGAAAAGCCCGATGCTCTCAACGATCTCGATAATATTATAAAGGAATCTGATGCTATTATGGTTGCCCGTGGCGATTTGGGTGTTGAAATTTCATTTGACAAGGTTCCGCTTATTCAGAAACAAATTGTAAAGAAATGTATTGATAAAGCCAAACCTGTAATTATTGCCACGCAAATGATGGAAAGTATGATTACCAATTTCCGTCCTACACGTGCCGAAGCCAATGATGTTGCCAATGCCGTTTTTGATGGTGCAGATGCGTTGATGCTTAGTGGCGAAACATCGGTAGGGAAATATCCGGCTATATGTATCAGGAGTATGCAGCAAATTATCGATTGGACTGAGAATAATGGATTTCCATATAATAAGGAACATGCTCCCAAAGAAAAAACGTTGGAGTTTTTGCCCGATTCCATTTGTTATCATGCCTGTAAAATGGCCTATCAGACCAAGGCTAAATCGATAGCAACCTTCTCAAATTCGGGTTATACCGCTTATAAAATATCGAGCCATCGCCCCGAAGCTGATATTTTTGCTTTCACCGACAATAAAGCTCTCATTAGGCGTATGGCTTTGGTTTGGGGTGTTAGAGCTTTCTTTTGCAAAGAGTTTGATACTATTTCTGATGCCATTCAATATACCATCGATTTTCTTAGGGAAAAGGAATTGATAGAACCCGATAATGTAATTGTGCATGTTGGAAGCGTGCCTTTGCAATCGAGAGGTTATACCAATATGATGAAAATAAGTTATATCTGATGATTATTTAAGTAACAGATTAATTTATTAAAAATCAGCGTTTACATAAGTGTTTTATGTTAGCAGTTTTATTATTATGGCTCAAAAAGTAATAGAAAACAGTTTGTTCGAAAAGAGGGATTTCACTGCCAAGGATTTTGAAAGACGTGAATTTGATACCTGTACTTTTAAGAATTGTGAGTTTGCAAATGCAAAATTAATAGATGTATGTTTTACCGAATGCGTGTTTGAGAATTGCAATTTCAGTATGGTTAAATTTGATAATACCGGACTTAAAGGTGTGAAATTCAGGAATTGTAAGTTGCTCGGTTTGAATTTTAACGATTGTAATAAATTTCTGTTGATGATTGATTTTGCTGATTGCAATATTAATCTGGCATCGTTTTTCAAACTTAAGCTAAAAAACACCAGGTTCAGGAATTGCAGCTTGCAGGAAGTCGATTTTGCGGAAGCTGATTTTACCAATTCCGCTTTTGAAAATTGCGATCTAACCAAAGCTATTTTCGACAATACCATACTTGAAAAAGCCGATTTCCGAACGGCTTATAATTATTCAATAGATCCGGAAACCAACAGGATTAAGCGTGCAAAGTTTTCGCTACAAGGCCTGGCCGGTTTGCTTGGCAAATACAATATTGAAGTGGAATAAACCAATTTCTGAAAAATAGGGCAGAAGTTGAATGATGTAGTTTATATGATAGAAATCAATCTGTCAGGTTATGGAAGCCTGACAGATTTTTAATTAAAATTAATAGTATATTTGTAGCGTTTTTGAAATATTAAAAACACAGAAGTTTATAGATATATTTATGAGTTATTTAGCATACAAAAGACAGACATAAGACAATGACAAACTTTAAATAAATTAAAAAATTTATGGGCGACAATACAAAATCAATATTATGGAAAATATTTTTTTTTATTATTCTTCTAAATGCAACTATAAATTATTTATGGCTAGGATATACAAGATTTTTAGAAATTGCTGATTTAATATTTTTTTTAATAGCAGCATTAGGCCTTTTTGCATATATATGGAAAAAAACAATCTTTCTCAAATTGGCATGGAAAATATATTTCTTTGTTCAGATTCTTTGGAATATATTCTATTTTTATTTACTACCTATGCCGGAAGAAATTGCAAAAAGCTTTGACCTACCTCAATATGCGACAGCATCTATTGCGATGGTTATAAATATTCCATTATTTATTGCACTATATTTATATGCATTTAAGTTTAATAAGTTACCTAATAAAAAATTGCACACCGTTGAATAATATCAACATAGACAGATACTATTGCATTACGATGAATCAAAAATGTACGCAACATAACACGCATTTGCATTCATTTGCAGGACAGTGGCTTGTGAGACAGTAAAGTAATAATTTAAACGGCAGTGAGTAAAGTCGCCACCGAAAAGCAGCAGCCAGAACGATATATGAAAACAACAAATATTATGTCAAAAATATTCGCATCTATATA
>CAZYEM010000020.1:0-26100 GCA_964646395.1 uncultured Bacteroides sp. | reverse complement strand
AGTTCACCTTCAAACATTCCACGCTTTGAACGACCTTTTCCCAATAAATCAGCTATTTGCTCTGATGTTGCTCCAAAGTTTTCAATACTTACAATATCATTGAAAAACTTATTTTTTATCAACCGAACAGGCATAAGTTTCTTCATCGAAAGCAAAGTTCCGCCATCACCGGTTTCAATTATTGTTTTTTTGAAATTATCATGAGCTGATGATTCTGTGGTTGCAACAAACCGACTTCCAATCTGCACTCCTTCAGCACCCAAAGCCAAAGCAGCAAGCATTCCTCTTCCTGTTCCAATACCACCGGCAGCAATCAATGGAATTTTTATATGATTTTTAATCATTGGTATCAAAACCATGGTCGTTGTTTCTTCTCTACCATTATGTCCACCAGCTTCAAAACCTTCAGCCACAATAGCATCTACTCCGGCTTCTTCAGATTTAAGTGCTGATTTTGTATTCGCTACCACATGAACAACCGTAATTTCGTTTTCTTTCAGAAAAGGAGTCCATTTTGCAGGATTACCGGCTGATGTAAAAACAATTTTCACACCTTCTGCTATCATCATTTTAAAAACATCCTCATTTCCATGAAAAAGTAAAGGAACATTTACGCCAAAAGGTTTATCTGTAGCAGCCTTACATTTTCTGATATGTTGCTGAAGAACATCAACTTTCATTGAACCCGAACCAATTAAACCCAATCCACCGGCATTGCTTACTGCAGAAGCCAATTCCCAGCCACTGCACCAAATCATTCCGCCCTGCACTATTGGATATTTAATATTGAATAAATTGCAAATCCGGTTCATTCAAAGAAAATCTTAAAAATGTTATTCAGCTAATTTATAGATAATGGATACCAGACTTTTATCATCTCCACCCATATTGATAGTCATACCATAAGGTCTTTCTGCAGGAATCTGAATCTGAGAATTTCCGGCATTTCCGGTTAGTTGTTCCCAAATTGTAACTGCCTGATGAACACCAGTTGCTCCAGTAGGATGCCCCCAACCAATAAGTCCTCCTGTTGTATTAAATGGAATTTTTCCGGAACGTGAAGTGTGACCTTCGAGCACAAAATCTGGACCTTTACCATGTTCAGCAAAACCTAGGGCTTCTGTAGCCATAATTCCGGCTATTGAGAAACAATCGTGACATTCAACTGTTGCCAATTGTTCTTTAGTGATACCAGCATTTTCAAATGCTTTTTGAACTGCAGCTTTCGTTGTTGACAAAACTGTAAAATCATCGGGTGCTTTCGTTATATCTTCTTCTGCCTGAGCAAATCCAATTATTTCTATAGCTTGATTTTTAGGAATTCCACATCTTTTCAGTCCTTCTTCTGATACAACGGCAATAGCAGATGCTCCATCAGAAACTTTAGAACAATCAAAAACATTGATACTATCTAAAAAACTTCTGCCGTTAGGTTCCATCATTCCCAAAGCATTTAAATCTTTGGCTGTATTCTGATATTCCTGAGCTGTTGGGCAAAGTCGGGCATTTTCAACGGCATTTACAAACCATTTTGCCATAGCCATACGGGTTTTTTCTTTACCAAATTTTTCGTAATATATTTTAGCTCTGTCATTAAACTTGCCAGGGAAGAAATAAGCATGACCGTCTTTACGTTCTTTAGCCCAACCTGCAGCTGCCAGATAATCAGCACAATAAATTGCCTTTACTGTATTCTGAACTTCTACACCTACAACTAAAACCACATCAGCCGTTTCGGCAAGTATTGAACGTATACCTGTAACCAAAGCCAAAGCACCTGTAGCACAAGCTCCTTCTACTCTTACCGCAGGTTTATGACGTAAACCTTCGTCAATATAAGGGAAAAAAGCAGCCATATTTGCCTGACGATTAAATCTGGAAGCAATAAAGTTACCAATAACGCCTTCATCCACATTTTGAGCACCGCCAATTTTTTGCAATACTGCTTGTCCTGCTTCTTTCATATATTCTTCCAAACCAGGACGTTCCTTTTTTGGATTAAACTCTTTTCTTCCGGTTCCCATCGAAATGGTATTGTAACCGGCAACCATATATATTTTTTTTCTTAATTTCTGCATGATAAATTTCTCCTTGTATTAATTCATAAAATCATTGATAGGACCATAAGCATGGAAAAATCCGGTTTTCAATACGGTATTTACATCTTCATTGCTAAATGCCACTTTATCAGCCACTAATTTTTCTGAAATGGCTTTAGAACGCTGAAAATAGGTAACTGCAAGTTCTGCTCCCATAGTTTTCATTTTTTTCAATTCTAAAAAATACGTTTTATAGAATTCATCCATCGGTTTTCCTACAACAGCTTTCCATGGTTTGATACTTTCAGGCAATTCTCCTAATTTTTTATCGCAATTAATTTGAAATGAAGCAATATCAACATACGATTTTAAATTAATGTCATAAATTGCTACAGGTTTTCCTTTTTCATATTTCAGGAAACCATCTTTTTGGGAACCGTCAGAATTTTGTCCTCCTTTTACACCCAATTCAAGCATTTTATCAAGTAAATTGCTATGCAAATCTTCGCTTGGCAAATACGGATTCATTACACTCATGATATAGCTGCAAACATCAACGCCTACATAATCAATTAATTGAAAGATCCCCATTGGTCGAATCAAATAATCCTGACTAACTTTATTAATCATATAAACTGATTCTGCAAAAGAAAAATCTCTATTCAGTTTTTCAGCTTCTAAAATACCATGCAAAGTATCGCGCATAAAGTGTCCGTTGCCAATAAATCCAGCAAAATCGTGAGAAGGAACAACAGTTTTTCTCAGGTTTTTTGAAAACAATACTGCAAATTCATGTAATTCTGGAAGTGTAGTTTCAGCTTTAATAATCTCAACAAGTTTCTGAACAGCTGGAGGATTGTAAAAATGAACGCCCAAAACCCTGCCGTTTAAATTCGCTTTTTTATCTATTTCAATTATTGGAATTGAAGATGTATTTGTAAAGAACCAGGGGTGAAATTTATTATTTTCATTGATTTGTGAAAATATTTTAGCTTTAAGTTCTGGATCTTCTTTTATTGCTTCAAAAATCAAATTTGAATTATAAGTAACTTCCAAACTTGTGCTTGGACGAATAATCAACATCACATCATTAATATATTCATTAATTATATCACTGTTTTCGATTAAATCAGCCCGATTTGCATAATTGCTTCGCAATTGATTTACTTTTTTTTCAGCAGCTTTCAAAACCTGAGTTCTGATGTATTTCATCAGACCGTTTAATGCTTCTGTAGAAACATCAACTGCATTTAATACAAAACTTTTGCCTTTATTTTCGGGCTTTAAGCTTAAATCGGCCATTTCGAGAGCCGTAAGCAAAAGAATGCCACTGCCCATCTTGCCGGCAGCACCCAAAACTGATACATTCTCCAATTTTTCAGTATAATTCATTTTTTCCCTTGTTTAATTATTTGATTATTTATTAATTCCTTGCCATCAGATGACTATCTAATTTTCACCAATTGGGTTTACGTTTTTCGAGAAATGCCTGCATTCCTTCTTTTGATTCTTCTTTACCAAAACAATAACTGAAAATATTAGCTTCCAATTCACACCCTGCATCAAAATTCATATTATATCCCTGAAGTGTTACTTCTTTGATATTTTTAATGGCTGATTTCCCCTTTGAAGCAATTTTATTTGCAATATCCATAACAACTTTCATCAGGTCGTCATGCTCTACAACCTGCTGAACCAAGCCAATACGCAATGCTTCATCAGCAGTAATTACATCCGCTGTCATAAGCAGAAACATGGCATTTCCCATACCAACCAAACGTGGCAATCTTTGTGTTCCGGCATACCCTGGTATTAATCCCAGATTAACTTCCGGTTGTCCGAACTTTGCTTTATTGCTGGCAATCCTGAAATCGCATGCCATAGCAAATTCACATCCACCCCCAAGAGCAAATCCATTAACAGCAGCTATAACCGGTATTTTTAAAAGACCAAACCGTTTAAAAACCTCCTGACCTTTCAATGAAAACTGAAATGCCTGTTCCTGAGTTTTATCAGCCATTTCTGCAATATCAGCTCCAGCTACAAATGATTTTCCTTCACCTGTAACAACAAGAACCCTAACTTCAGACAACGTTTCTAAATAGGTAATAAAATTATCTAATTCGGAAAAAACCTGAGAATTAAGTGCATTAAGTGCCTCAGGTCTTGATAATGTGAGAATTGCAATATTATCGGATATATTAACTTTTATTGTTTTAAAGTCCATTGAATAAAATTGTAATTAATGTATAATAAATTATTTAGTAAAATATTAAAACAACAAAAACACAAAATAGTTGAAAAATATTGATTGATATAAATCAGTATATTAAACATTTTATTAGTTTTAGTTAAAAGCAACTTCTCAAAATTACTTTTTCTTCGTTGAAATTCAACTTTTAAAATTTTTATAAGTTTAATAATTTTACATAGTTCATGAAATTGCATAGCTAAATTATCACCCCGAATGTGGAAACTGCTATTTTAAAATGTTGATTACATCGAAAAAACTAACTTTAAGTATCCATCTTTATTTAAATCTGTTTCAACTCATTTCAATTTATTTAATTGAAATTGAATAAAGTATTTTTTTTACTTTAATTGAGATAAATTCGTTATTGGAAATATCATAAATCTTTAACAATCAAACAATAGTTAAAATCTTCTAAAAGGGAATTTATATTTTTAAAGAAAATGGGATTTTGATTGAAAAAATAGTTACTTTTGTACTATAATTGTATCTAATCATGAATAATACTTGTGAAAAACATAAGATTTGTCCGATTTTTAATGACATTCTTAAAGGTAAAGAAATGACAGCCAAAAGTTATCAGAATCAATATTGTACTGCTGGTGAAAAAGGATGGAATAAATGCAAAAGATTTTTAGTTGTAAAAAAAATGGGAAGTTGCCCTCCAAATCTGTTACCAAATTCTTTTAAAACAGTAGAAGATATAATAGCTGAAATGAACAATAATAAAAAATAAGCTTCAATTTTAACTTTACATGATAGAATCTGTTATTAAAGGTAAATTTAATAAATAAACAGATGAACATACTTGAAAACCTGAACTGGAGATATGCCACAAAACGCATGAATGGAGAGGTTATTGCAAATGATAAATCAGAAACCATTCTTGAAGCTATACGCTTGGCTCCTACATCAATGGGATTACAACCTTTTAAGGTATTGGTAATTAAAAATAAGGAAATCAGAGAACTTATGAAACCAGCTTGTTACAATCAGCCACAAATTACAGAATCAGCATTTATGTTGGTTTTTGCTGTTTGGAAAGATAATTATGAACAAAAAGCTGAAGAATATATTAATTTGATTGCCAAAACCAGAAATCAATCAATAGAAAGTTTAGATGGTTTTAAAAATAATATATTAAATGCTATAAGATCAAACGATCCTGTTTCATGGGCTGCACGTCAGGCATATATAGCTTTTGGATTTGGACTTGCCACTGCTGCTATGCTTAAAATTGACACCACTCCAATGGAAGGTTTTTCGCCTGATGAATTAGACAAAGTACTGGAATTAGATAAATTGGGCTTGAAATCAGTTGTGATTATGGCAATAGGTAATCGCGACGAAAAAAATGATTATCTGGTAAATTTACCCAAGGTTAGAAAATCAAATGAAGATTTCTTTATTCAGATGTAATAAATTCAAAAGTGGCTCTCTAAAAGCTGGGAGCCCCTTTTTTTTATAACTAATTTTCTATATTAAAAATCTGCTCAAGTTTTTTATAACGGAATTCAAATATCTGTTTTACTTTTTTGTGAACAAACAAATGTCCTGCAATCCAACCGAAAAATGATTTTCCAATATCGTAATAAAGTATATCAGTCATCAGAATTCCACCTTCAACTTCTTTAAAATGATGTTCGTGATGCCAGATATGATATGGACCTTTTCGTTGTTCGTCTATAAAAAAAAGAGGATTGTTAATATGTGTTATTTCAGTACACCAGTTCATTGATATATTCAACAAAGGTTTTATCCTATATGTTATCATCATACCTTCGTACATTAAATCGGGCATTTCCGATGTTATCTCAAAAACCATATCTTCAGGGGTTACTTCATTCAAATTTTTAGGCGATGAAAAAAAAGCCCATGCTTTATCCAATGTTATTGGCAAAAATTGTTCTTGTCTTAAACTATGCATATATAATTATCATTTTAAAGTTAACAAACAACTATTTTTAAAGTTTTTATAGAAATAAAAAGAATTTTCAATTTATAATTCTATTGTTTTTGTAAATTAATTAGCCTTAAAACAAATTAATAATTAGTCTGTTGTATTTATAAATCTTCTTTTATGAAAAAATATCTACTTTTACTATTTCTAGCGTTAAATCAGCTTGGAATATCGCAGATTGCAAACTACAACCTTATATTAGAACCATTAAATATACAGGGTTTGCAAGGAATACAATCATTTGCTTTTGGGCAATTTGAAGGTAAATGGTTAATAGTTGGAGGTCGTTTGGATGGATTACATCGCCGTCAGCCCTGGGCAAGTTTTGATGTAAATGGCAACAATAATCAATTAATTGTTATTGATCCTGTAAATAAACAAAAATGGAGTCGCCCACTTTCTGAATTACCGACATCCATACAAGAGCAACTAAGTTCAACAAATCCTAATTTTTTTCAGGATGGAAATACACTTTACTTTGCAGGTGGATATGGATATAGTGCTACTGCCGTTAATCATATAACTTATCCTAAACTCACTGCGATCAATTTATCAGGTGTTATTTCAGGAATAATGAATGCATCACCCATATCTCAACATTTCAGGCAAATAACTGATAACGCTTTTGCCGTTTGTGGTGGTAGAATTGAGAAAATTTATGAAACCTTTTATCTGGTTGGAGGTCATCGTTTTGACGGCAGATATAATCCGGCAAATAATCCAACTTTTACACAGGCATACACAAATCAAATAAGAAAATTTCATATCATTGACGACGGTATAAATTTGCAAATTACCCATCTCTTCCCTTTTACAGATACAGCTAATCTTCACAGACGCGATTATAATGTATCTCCACAGATTATGCCGGATGGAAGTGAAGGAATAACAGCTTTTTCGGGAGTATTTCAACTAACAGCCGATTTACCTTATCTTAATTGTGTAAATATTGACAGTAACGGTTATCAGGTGAATAATAATTTTTCCCAATACTATAATCATTACCATTGTGCACATTTGCCTGTTTACGATAGCATTAATAATGAAATGCACACTTTCTTTTTTGGAGGTATATCTCAATATTACGATAGCTCGGGTGTTTTAGTGCAGGATAATAATGTACCTTTTGTAAAAACAATTGCAAGGGTAAGCCGAGAAGCTTCAGGAATTATGGCTGAATACAAATTATCTGTTGAGATGCCGGGTTTACTTGGTTCGGGTTCAGAATTTATTGCAAACAAACAAATACCACATTATAAAAACAATGTATTGAAATTAAATGAAATGCAATCAGATACAATTTTGGCAGGGTATATATATGGAGGTATAAGTAGTACGTTGCCAAATATTTTCTTTATAAATACGGGTATGGAAAGCAGTGCTTCGAGTCAGATTTACAAGGTTTTATTTGTAAATTCGAGTCCTTCTAACATTTCTACATTAAATCCACAAAGTATAGGAAGTTTACACATTCAGGTTTACCCCAATCCAAACGGAGGTGATTTCAGTATTAATTATCATTTAAAGCAAACTACTGACGTATCTATCATTATATCTGATTCGTCAGGAAAAATAATAAAGAATGATAAGATTAAAAACAGTACAAAGGGTAATAAAACATATAGTACTACATTAAATAATGATTATACAACAGGAGTTTATTTTGTTACTTTAAAAACATCTTATGAAACTGCAAGTCAGAAAATTATTGTAGAATAATCTATTTTATATCAATCAATTAAATAAAAAAAGCCTGAAGTGTAAACTATCAGGCTTTTTTTATGTGGCGGAAAGTGAGGGATTCGAACCCCCGGAACCTCTCAGTTCAACGGTTTTCAAGACCGCCGCAATCGACCACTCTGCCAACTTTCCGATGCAAAATTACAAAAAAATTCAACACAGCAAAGGTTTTGAATAAATAAATTAAAGTTTTTTAAATAATAATTCTCAAACTGTTGAAAATGAAGAACTGTTTTTTAATAAATAAATTTAAAAACAGAAAATGGATTTTAATAAAATTAGTAAAATTTAGCGTTAACAGAATAAAACTAAAGGCTATTTTTAACAATAGAGAGTTTATGAAAAATAGAGTTTTTAAGAAGAAAAAGAGTTTAAAACCGTTGTTTGCTATTTTTAAATGCTATGTGCCGAACTTGTTGAAGTAAGGTTTATTAAAATTGAAGTTCAATAAAAAAAACAATTTTAAGAAGTCCAGAACAGTTAAAGCCTCAAACCCAATGCATACTGAAGATAATCTGCAGATTGTTTTCTATTGGTCAATGTTAGCATTCCAAAAATAGTTGGCGTAAAATAGTAACGAATTCCCAATCTTGCATACCAATAGTTTTTATTAAGATTGGTATCGTATAAATAATTACCTAATTGAGTTATTAATGATAGCTTTCTGATTAACAGTTCGTGTCCTAAAGCCAAACCATAATAGCTGTTATATGTTGACGAATAAAAATCATCATTTATTTCACCCTGACGAAGTACATAATGAATATTTAAACTAATAATATTTTTTCTATTCAAAAAACGATTCAAAGCATAATCAGCAGTCATTATTAAGTAATATTTATTCAGGTCTTCATTTACGTTTCGGGTTGCTCCACCAACTGAAAAATCATGAGCCCATTTCTTCGAAATCTCAGTTTTGGCAAACATTTTATCAAAATGAGTATATTTATTAAATCTGTAATTTAAATTTAACCCATAATTAAAAATATTAATACCCAGATTCGGAAGATAAAGTGCGGCATTTGAGCAATGTGAAAATCCTGCATTAAGTCCCAAACTTAAATCTTTATTGAAAAAATAATCCAATTGAAACCGGGCATTAAAGAAAAAACTTAAATCCGTACTAATCATATAATTAGTAGGATTGGATTCTTTATCAAATTTTTCTGTCGCATAAGCAATTCCTGCACCTAGATGCGTATTAAAATTAAGACGTTTATATTGAAAAATTGTGGGTTCCAAAAACATATTTACACCCCATAAATCACCAATTATCCGATTGGTAGTATGCAAATAAGTGAGTGAATAACCAAATTTTGTTGAATGGAAAGGAGAACCTGTAATATTATGGTAAATTTTTGCCTGTAAAGCAAAAACATCTCCTGTTATATGCTTAACCCTATTTGAGTGAGGTGTAATCTTTCCTGTATTAATTTGTAAACCACCAAAATAAAAAGATGGAAAAATTATATTTTGTGAAAAAACAAATAAATTTATTGATAAAAGTAAACCAACTATTAAAATAATCTTTTTCTGCATGTTATGAATTTAACTTTTTACAAAATTAGAAAAATGAAAATAAAACATCTTATTACTTATCAAAAATCATAAAATGTATAACTTACTTATTTATTGCTTATTCAAAATATCATTTTGTATTTGAATAGATTCCTGATGTAATATTTCCAGTAAGTTCATTACAAAAGTTTTGTCCAGACCCAATTGTTCAGCTTTTTCCAATCTATTATTAATGATTTCGTTCCAGCGTTTCAATTGCAATATTGTTATATTATTATCCTTTTTAAACTCACCAATCTGACTTACCAAATTCATTCTTTTTGATAAAACTTGAATTAATTCATCATCAACTATATCGATCTTAGCTCTTAGATTTGCCAGCTTATTTTGAAAAGCTTTACTTCCAATTTCATTTCTAAAAATCAATCCATCAATTAAAACAGTAAATTCATCTGGTGTAAGTTGCTGCTTGGCATCTGTTAAAGCATTTTTAGGATCAGGATGAACTTCAATCATTAATCCATCCATTTCGAGATCGAGAGCTCTTTGAGAAACAGAAGCAATTAATTTTTTATCTCCTGCAATATGACTTGGATCACATATAATTGGCAAATCAGGAACTATCCTTTTTAATTCAATCGGAATTTCCCACATAGGAGAATTACGATAAGGTTTTGAATTGTAGGTATAAAACCCTCTGTGAATTGCTGCAATTTTATTAATTCCAACATTATTCAGTCGTTCTATTGCACCCAACCAAAGTTTTAAATCCGGATTCAATGGGTTTTTTATTAATACAGGAATATCAACTCCTTTAAGAACTTCTGCCAGTTCCTGCATCGAAAATGGATTACCAACAGTTCTGGCTCCAATCCACAATATATCAACACCATGCTTCAAACACTCTTCAATATGATTGGTAGTTGCAACTTCAACAGTAGTAAGTAATCCTGTAGTTTCTTTTACTTTCTTAAGCCATTGCAACCCCTGATTTCCAATACCTTCAAATCCATCCGGACGGGTTCGGGGTTTCCATATTCCAGCTCTGAATATTTTTACCTTCGGATTTAATGCAAGTGCTTTGGCTGTTGCCAATACCTGTTCTTCATTTTCAGCACTGCAAGGCCCTGCTATAAGCAAGGTTTCAGCTCCTGAATAAAGCCAGTTTTTTAATGGTAATATGTTTAGATTTGTACTCATTTTGCAAATGCAAAATTAATTAAAGTTTATTTACAGAAATTTAATAATTTTGCATAATTAAATAAAGTTGAAAAAATAGTTGAAGAGTTTATCTGTAAATAATAAAATTTCAGCTTTTTATAAGTTTTACAATTAAGAATTCAAATTAAAATCTTTTAAAAATAAAAAATGGAAAGACGTATAATTAAAGATTTATTAAAATCTGTCAAAAAAGAGGATATTGGTGAAATTATCAATGTAAAAGGTTGGGTTAGAACCAAACGCGGAAATAAAAATATTGCATTTATAGCATTAAATGATGGTTCTATCATTCATAATATCCAGATTGTTGTTGATTTGGCAAATTTTGATGAAGAATTAATGAAACTAATTACAACCGGATCTTGTATTTCAGCAAATGGAAAATTAGTTGAATCTGTTGGGCAAGGTCAAAACGTTGAAATCCAAGCTACAGAGATTCATGTATATGGAACTGCAGATACTGAAACCTATCCTTTGCAGAAAAAAGGCCATTCTTTGGAATTCTTAAGGGAAATTGCTCATTTACGTCCAAGAACAAATACTTTCGGAGCTGTTTTACGTATCCGTCATGCAATGTCTTATGCGTTGCATAAATATTACAATGATAATGGATTTTATTATCTTCACACTCCTATTATTACAGGTTCGGATGCCGAAGGTGCCGGAGCTATGTTTAGAGTAACTACGCTTGATGCAAAAAACCCTCCATTAACAGAAGATGGTCACGTAAATCATGCTGAAGATTTCTTTGGTAAAGAAACCAATTTAACGGTTTCCGGGCAATTAGAAGCAGAATTAGGTGCAATGGCTTTATCAAAAGTTTATACTTTCGGTCCTACTTTCAGAGCTGAAAACTCAAATACTCCAAGGCATTTAGCTGAATTCTGGATGAATGAACCTGAAGTAGCTTTTAATGAAATCAAGGAAAATATGGATCTGGCTGAGGATTTTATCAAATATCTGATAACATACGCGTTGGAAAACTGCATGGATGATATTGAATTTCTCAACAATATGTACGACAAAGAATTAATTGAAAGATTAAATTTTGTAATTAATAATGATTTCGTAAGATTAGCTTATACTGAAGCCATTGAAATTCTGGAAAAATCTGAACAAAAATTCGAATTTCCCGTTTCATGGGGTGTTGATTTACAATCGGAACACGAAAGATATTTAGTTGAAAAACATTTTAAAAAACCTGTAATTTTAACTGACTATCCCAAAGGAATTAAAGCATTTTACATGAAGCAGAATGATGATGGTAAAACAGTTAGAGCAATGGATGTTTTGTTTCCTAAAATTGGTGAAATAATTGGTGGTTCGCAACGGGAGGAAGATCTGGAAAAACTAAAAAACCGTATTGCAGAAATGGGTATTCCTGAAAAAGATGTTTGGTGGTATTTAGATACCCGTCGTTTTGGAACAGCTCCACATAGTGGATTTGGATTGGGTTTTGAAAGATTAATATTATTCGTTACAGGAATGGCTAATATCAGAGATGTTATTCCATTTCCAAGAACACCAATGAATGCAGAATTTTAAAAATTGAGCTGTAAACAGTTAACAATTAACAGTAAATAGTAAAATTTTTGCAAATAAAAAATTACAATAAATAATGTTAGGTCAAAGATTACAACAAAAATTACTTCAAAAATTATCTCCTCAGCAGATTTTGCTGATGAAATTGTTGCAGATACCTACTGTTGCACTTGACCAGCGAATAAAGCAGGAACTGGAGGAAAATCCTGCTTTGGAAGATACTTCAGACAACAGCGAGGACATTGCCGATAGCTTGAGTGAAGAATATGAAAATGAACCAACTGATGACAATTCAAGAGATACAACCGATTTCGATTTTAATGATTATCTGGATGAAGATGATGTTGATTCTTATAAATTAAAAGCAAACAACGAATCTTCAGATGATGAGCATAAAGAAATTCCTTATGCATCTGAAACAACATTTCAGGAATTGCTAACAGATCAACTATCTATGCTTGGCTTAGATGAAAAACAGCTAAACATCGCTATTAATATTATTGGAAATCTTGATGATTCCGGCTATCTGATGAGAGAAATTAGTGCGATGGTTGACGATTTCGCTTTTAGCCAGAATATTGAAACCTCAGATGAAGAGATTCTTGAAGTACTTAAGATAATTCAAGAGCTTGATCCTCCGGGTATAGCAGCCCGAAATTTGCAGGAATGCCTGCTAATTCAGTTACGAAGAATTGAAGAACAAACACCGGCTGTAAAATTAGCTTATCGGATTCTTGAAATTCAATTTGAAAGGTTTACAAAAAAGCATTATGATAAAATTCTTGACAAACTAAATATTAGTGAAACACAATTAAAATCAGCCATCAATGAAATTCTCAAATTAAATCCCAAACCCGGCAATTCTGTTGGTTCTTCTTCTAAATTAAATCATTATATAATTCCCGATTTTATAATCTATAATAATAATGGAAATTTAGAACTTACCTTAAATAGCCGAAATGCACCCGATCTGAGAGTTAGCCAATCTTATGCAGAAATGCTTCAGGGTTATGCTGATGCTAAGATAAAATCGGAACAGCAAAAGGATGCGGTGATGTTTATCAAACAAAAAATTGACTCGGCTCGTTGGTTTATCGATGCTATCAAGCAAAGACAAAACACAATGTATGTTAGCATGGAAGGGATAATGAATTATCAGCGGAATTTCTTTTTAACAGGCGATTTCTCTAAGCTTAAACCAATGATATTAAAAGATATAGCTGACAGGGTTGGTTTGGATATTTCAACAGTTTCAAGGGTTGCCAATAGTAAATATGTTGAAACACAGTTTGGAACATTTCTACTTAAAGAATTTTTCTCCAAATCAATGGAAAATGATTCCGGTGAAGATGTATCTACCCGGGAAATCAAAAATTTAGTGAAAGAATTCATAGAAAATGAAAACAAAACAAAACCTTTAAATGATGATGAACTTACAGAATTACTTTCAAAAAAAGGTTTTAAAATAGCCAGAAGGACTGTTGCTAAATATCGTGAGGGTATGGACATTAGAGTTGCCCGATTAAGAAAAGAAATAAAATAAATGGAAAATAAAATTGCCCGTATAATATCGTATGTATTTCATCCGCTTTTAATGCCTTTATATGCATTCATAATTCTATTCAATATGAATGCCTATTTTTCATCGGTAATTTCCTTATATGGGAAATTATTAATCTTATCTTTTATTTTTGTCTTTACTTTTCTATTTCCTTCTGTTTTAACTTATTTTTTGTTCAAATTAAAAATAATCTCCTCTTTGCATCTCGAAAAAAGAGAAGAAAGAGGTATCCCTTACATTTTTACAATAATCTTCTATTACGGAGCTTATTATATGCTTAAAAAATCAGAAGTTCCTGCCATTTTTTTATTGATTATGCTTGTAACAACCATGATGATAATTATTGTATTTTTTATTAATCTGAAATTTAAGATAAGTATTCATAATCTGTCAATTGGAGCTTTAACCGGATTAATAATCGGTATTTCCTATCGTTTCAATCTCGAAATGATAATTATGATTTTACTTTCAATATTTATTAGCGGATTGGTTGGTTATTCCAGAATTACATTAAATGCTCATCGCCCATCAGAGGTTTATTTTGGATATTTACTTGGTTTTTGCAGTATGCTGGGATTATTTTTGATTGTTTAACGGAACTTCTAAAATTGCATTTTATTCGTTAAAAGAAGAATTATCCTCTTATCTAAATATCTGATCTTTAAATTATATTAGCTTATTCACCGTAAAATTTCAATTCTAGGAATTTCTATTTTTCAAGCAATTTTATTTCTCTGTATTTTAAATATTTAAATATTACAATTTTTTTATATTATTTTCCTGAAAAGAAACTTATTAAAAGAATAGTTGTTTTAATAGGCACACAGATCATCAAATTTAATACGAATGAAGATTTTACTTACCGGAGCAACCGGTTATATTGGAAAAAGATTGCTACCCGTTCTTTTAAACAAAGGTTATCAGGTTGTATGCTGCGTAAGAGACAAAAACCGTTTTCAAATACCAGTAAATTTTTCATCTCAAATAGAAGTAATTGAAACAGATTTTCTGCAATCGGAAACCTTGAAAAAAATACCAAAAGATATTGATGCTGCTTATTATCTGATGCATTCGATGTCGTCAACCAAAGATTATTCAACTTCTGAAATAGTATCAGCTGGAAATTTCAGGGATGTAGTTTCAAAAACTGCAATAAAGCATGTCATTTATTTAAGTGGAATCATTAATGAGAAATCACTTTCAATGCATCTATCATCACGTAAGGCAGTTGAAGAGGAATTATCAAAGGGAAAATACAATTTTACAACGCTGCGGGCTGGAATTATCATTGGTTCGGGTAGTGCTTCTTTTGAAATAATAAGGGATTTGGTTGAAAAGTTACCTGTAATGATAACACCAAAATGGTTACACACTAAATGTCAGCCGATTGGAGTTGCTGATGTTATCAGGTTTTTGGATAAAACACTATTTAATGAAGCAACTTTTAATAAAAACTTTGATATTGGAGGACCTGATATATTGAGTTACAAAGAAATGCTACTCAAATTTGCGGAAGTAAGAAACCTCAAACGTAAAATATGGGTCGTACCTGTAATGACACCCAAACTTTCGTCCTATTGGTTATACTTTGTTACCTCAACTTCATATAAGTTAGCTACTGCCTTGGTTGACAGTATGAAGATTGAAGTTATTTGCCGCAACAACGAAATTAACCGAATTTTGGAAATAGAACCTTTGTCGTATAAGGAAGCCCTGAAAAATGCATTTACTAAAATAGAACACAACGAAATTATTTCCAGTTGGAAAGATTCATTAATAAGTGGCAGATTCGAACATACGATTTCTGAGTTTATTCAGGTTCCTTCTTTTGGTTGTTTTATGGATAAAAGAAAGAAAAAAGTTGCAGATCCGGAGAAATGTATAGCAAAAATATGGACGATTGGTGGTGATAATGGATGGTATTATGCTGATTTTTTATGGAAGCTAAGAGGAATTATGGATAAAATGGTTGGTGGAGTGGGTCTGAGACGAGGAAGAACCAGTCCTGTTCTAATTAATACAGGTGATAGTATTGATTTCTGGAGAGTTTTATATGCAAATAAAAATGAAAAAAGGCTACTATTATTTGCAGAAATGAAAATACCGGGTGATGCCTGGCTTGAATTCAAAATAACGGATAATATTCTATATCAAACAGCTACGTTTCGTCCAAGAGGACTATCGGGAAGGTTATATTGGTATGCAGTGTATCCATTTCATGGAATTATTTTCAAAGGTTTAATTAATTCCCTGACAAAATAAAACCAATTTTTTTTATAAATCAGCCTTTTTTATAAGAAAATTACAGAATAATAAGATGTTGTAAATCTGAAAATAAAAAAGAAATTAATACTGACTGTTTCATTTTTAAATAAAATTCAGCTGTAAAAAAAAGAATACAGCATAAAAATACTGTATTCCAAATTAAACAAATCAAGGAAAACACCTTGAAAAAAACAACTACTGTATTAAACTAAATTCCTATCTAAATAATCCTGGAATTTTTCTTTATATTGGTCACTTATAGGTATATAAACTTTCCCAAATACGATACGGGAACGTTCAATTATTTCAATTCTATCAAGATTTACTATAAATGACCGATGTACCCTCATAAATTTTGAAGGAGGAAGCTTTTGTTCTATTGTCTTTAATGAATTTATTGATAATAAAGGTTTTGTATCATTCCAAAGATAGACTTTGATATAATCTTTTAATCCTTCAATATAAAGAATATCATTAAATATTATTCTTTTGGTTTTATAATCAGATTTTACAAAAAGAAACTCATTTGTACTTTCAACAATTTGCTCTGAAGCATTTTCCAGATTTATGTATTTTTTTGCTTTTTGTGCTGCAATTAAAAATTCTTCGTAACCATAAGGTTTTAATAAATAATCAATTGCATCTAACTTAAATCCTTCAATTGCATATTTTTCATAAGCAGTTGTAAAAATAACTTTTGGTGCATTTTTTAAGGTTCTCACAAATTCTGTACCTGACAAATCAGGCATTTGTATATCCAGAAAAATTAAGTCAATCTTTTCTTTTTCAACAAATTCCATGGCATTTAATGCACTGTCGAAAGATCCGGCAAGTTCTAAAAATGGAGTTTTTTCGATGTATTTTATTAACCTTTGCAAGGCTAATGGTTCATCATCAATTGCTATAGTTTTTATCATGATTTTTTTATTGAAATATCTATTGTAAGCATTATACTGTAAAAAACTTCTGTAGAATGAATTACAAGATTATGTTTGTCAGGAAATAAAAGTTCCAACCTTTTTTTTACATTTTCCAATCCAATTCCTGAAGCCGTTTTTATTTCATTTGTACTTTTACCAATTAAGCTGTTACTGCACCAAAAACAAATGTCTTTAGCATTTACACTCATATCAATATTTATAAAAGATGGATCTTTATAGCTGATGCCATGTTTAAAAGCGTTTTCGATGAAAGAGATAAACAATAACGGAGGTATTTCAATATCTTCATACTTTTTTGGAAATTTAACTTTCAACTGCACTTTGGGCGATAATCTCAACTTCATCAATTCAACAAAATTAGTCATAAATTCTATTTCTCTACTGAGTAATGTATTGCCATTTTCTGATTCATAAAGCAGATAACGCATTAATTTTGAAAGTTGTAAGATCGCTTTTTGTCCTTCGGCCGTGTTTATCTCAACCAAACTATATATATTATTCAAGGTATTAAAAAAGAAATGCGGACTAATTTGGTTTTTAAGAAATGCTAATTCCGAGTTAAGTTTTTCTCTTTCTGTTTCTTTACGTAATCTTTCATTTAAAATTAGTTTTTCAGACATTCGTAAACCAAAACTTAATCCAGAAATTAAAAATGACATTAATAAAAAATTATAGGTAGGCCATCTTTTAGAAGGTTTTGGACCCTTGAGATGCATTTTGTTCATATTTAAAGAATTAAAATTTATTGGGGGAAGAGGAGGCGTTTTGTCAAATTCGGGGCTGCTTTTTGAATTATGTAAAAGTTGATGATTTTTAAATGAATTAATCTTATTGTGATTATAACTTTCAAATTTAATAAACAGAAAAACTGAAACAATAATCAGTCCGATGAAAAATGAGAAGTATTCAATATGCTTTTTTCTGAAAAATAATTTTGGAATAAGAATGAAATAATTTGAATAGAACAAAATCAGAAAAATTGCAGCCTGAAAAATACTTCGCTTCAGATACAGTGAGTCATACATAGAGTCAATGTAAATTAACAAAGGAAATATTCCAAACATCAATAACCATAATGAGATATGTAATAATATTTGCAATTTACGATTCAACATTTCTTATTTTTTTAAATTTACAATATATTTAACTTAAGCAGCGATTAATCACCAATATCAAAATATCTTGTTTCACCTTCAATTAATCTATTCCTACTCATACTATTAAAGAAATCGTTTATATCAAGATCCAACGTGTTTTTATCAATATCATATTTCTCCAAAATACTTTCCTTAATCTCATTAATATCAATATTTTTTCTTAATGAATTAAGAATCTCCATACCAATTGGATTAATTTTAAAGGAATCACCAGTAATTGGGTTAAAAATCAATCCATTTTCACTAATCGCAATATCTTTAATTATTTTCATTATACCGTTTTTTTTATAATTAAGATACAATATTACGATATTTACTCTGTGAAATTAAATAAAATAGACCAAATAAAGCTTTTTACCCCTGTTTTTGTTAATTATACGTTTAAATAAAAAAAGCTGACAACTGCCAGCTTTTCTTATTCGTAAATTATTATTATTCAATTAAATTTTCTCTATAGTCAACATAATCCTGCTTGCCTTCCAATTTTGATTTTTTATCAACATAATAATAAATATTCAATACAGCCATATCCCGAAGAAAGTCAATTTTAACGATAGAAACATGATGTACATTTAAACCGGTTCTGGCTTTTAAGTCTGCTATCAACTCTTCCTGCTTTTCAGGCTGAATCAATTCAATTTTTTCATAATTAACTAATTTTGAATATTCTCTTCGCATTAATAAATTACCATCGAGTAAAAAGGTAAATACAATTAATATACTGTTTATAATTGCCAGATCCAAAAAATCAAGTTGCACAGCACTTATCAAACCTACTGCAATAACGATAAAAAGATAGGTCATATCTTTCATCGAAATACCTTCGGTTCTGTATCTTAGCATCGAAAAGACTGCAAATAAGCCAAATGCTGCTCCCATCGATATTTTGATTTTATTAAGCAAAAACGTTAGCAGAAAGATAGCTATGTTAAAGAGAAAATAAGTAAAGAACACATCCTGCTTGTGATAATTTGGATAATAAATCAGCCTGACAATAATAAAGACTGTAACTAAATTTATTAAAAGCGAAATAAAAAAAGTTTGATTTACTTCCACTTCATCTTTTACATAATCCTTGTCTTCTTTCTTTTTCTTATCTTTCTTTTTTTCCTTAGTTGTATTATCATCAACCTGAACACTTTCTGTACTTAATGAGTTTGTTGAAAAAGCGTCTTGTGCCATCGCTACACTATAAGGCATTGAAAATAAGATTAAGATCAATGCAAAAAGATATGTTTTAAATTTTCCCATAACAGATTTTATTTAAAGTTATTAAATTTGGTTTAAAGTTATTCATTTTTATGTTTTTATATAAAAAAATCACACCATAACAATACTTACTTATCGAAGCCTGTTTGATATGGTATTGATGCATTAATTGTGCAAAAAATGATTTTGAGCTTTTATCCTGTTTTAACTCAGCAATTACAATTTCAGGAATCGATTTTTCATTATCCCCTTGTTTAAAAAACAAATTGGTATCAATTGTTAATCTCTCAGGTAAATTTTTGTTTACCAATGTTATGCGGGTATAATTTCCCCATAATACAGGTTTCAGCTGATCTCCCTTTAACTGTGTTTTTTCAAAAAGAAAATCTTCAGATTTTCCCGAAATATCAAAATCAACTTGTTTAAGCTTAATGCGTTCTTTGATTGTACGCCCTTTATTATTTTTGTTTTTTATCTCAAAAAAATGAAGCGCTGAATCAACATAAATACGATGTCTTACTTTATTCCGATTTGTTTTGCCTCTTTGATGATCATTGAAAAACTTAAAATCGGAGGTATCATAATATAAGGTTTCGTATTTGTTTTGTCTGATTCCATTAATATCCAGCATATAAAAATCATCCATCAACTGTTCGAGAAAAAAGGGAAGCTGATCTGCTCTGAATATAAACTTAGTATCAGAACGATTCATCAGTTTAACGCTATCCATTTCTTTCAGCGTTATAGGTTCAAATTTTTCGAGTATTTTACTGATTTCTTCCATGTTATAAACTAACGAGCTGAATAAATATATTTTTTTATTGCTATAAGTTTTTTATTACCATCAACCGTTCTCTTTTCGGTTTTAAAACCTTTGTTATTATATAAAAAAACGGATTGCCTGTATATTGCCCCTGTATAATCATATTCGGTTTCCATCACTTTATCATCATTTGCATTATAACCATAAGTGGTTTTTGTTGTTTTTTTATCTTTATCGCTATATTCCGTTTTTTCTATTTTATTCTTTTTAGCATCATACTTGCTGACTTCCTTATATTTAATACTTCCATCCCTGTTAAATTCAGTTTGTTCAACAACATTTCCATTTTTATCATATACCGTATAAGAATCTTTATATGAAATATCCTTTCCGTTTTCGGTAACTGAAATTGTACATAATTCGGAAACAATTTTATTATTTCGAATGTCTTTTTTGCTTTGTGCTGTTAAAGAAGCTGTAAACAATAAAAAAAGGCTGATAAAGGTATAAAAACTGATTGATTTCATTCGTATTTGTTTTATTTTTAATGTTTAGTTTGATTAAAGTACAAAAATAATAAATATTAAGTTATAATAAGCTTTTAGTGTAAGTAACTTTTTAAAAACAAACATAACAAATTTTGCAATTTCAGATTACTTTTTATTTTTGAATAATTAATTTCTTATATTGATTCTGATATTTAACAATATAAATTCCATTTTGAAAATCTGATATATCAATTTTATTTATAGTTGACTTCAACTTTGTTTTCATTACACATTGTCCGCTAACATTGTAAATCTCAAGATTTTCATTTTTATTGTCTGAAATGCAAATGTTTAACACCTTACTTGCCGGATTTGGATATAGCAATAATTGATCTTCTTTGCCAACAATATTTTCAATTCCAACATCACAATTACTAGCATTAAAAGTTGGAGGTAATCGTAAATCAAAAGCACCATGTCCATTCGGACACCTGCCAAAAGAAACATCGTCAGTCTGAATGCCATAGCTTAAACTGTCAAGAATTACTCCGGCTGCATTGCTCAATATCAATTGTTCTCCGGAAATTGATAATTTAAAATTTGCATGCAAATTTTGACTTGATGAAACATTATCGTCTGCCCATATTATTTTATAAGCATATGGCTGTATTATTGAATTTGCAGGGAAAACAAATTTTGCAGGATTCGAAAAATTATCCGACAGATAACATCCGTATAAATCAACAACATTACTGGTATTATTATACAATTCAATCCAATCGGAAAAAGCACCTGATTCGTTGGTTACATTGGTTTTATTGGATGCCAGAAATTCATTGATAGCAATATCACCGACATTTAAAACAGGAACATTTGCTTGTAATGTATAAAATTCATGTTCGGCACGCTCGGGTGAGAATTTTCCTGCATTTGCATTTTCAGCATAAATATAATACTGAGTTATAAAAGATTGTATTTGAAATGAAGCTCCAAAAACGTTATCATTCGCCATACCATCATTATGCATGCCATCATCATACATTATAAGTTTTTGAAATGCTGATATTTCGTCGAATCTGTATTTCAGATAAACAACAGTTGAACCGGTAATGTTTGCAGTTATTGTAATATTTGAATTTATTGAAGGCAATGTAACATCTGGGGAAACATTTGTTATTACTGGCTGGCTTTGAATAAATTCAGCAGTTGATTGCAAATAAGTGAGTCTGCTGCTCATTAAGGTTGAAATACCGGGAACACTATAACTACCTGTACTTATATTGGTAGTAATTGCATTTTGAAATTGCGTGTAGGTAAATTGCTTATTCGGATCATTTATAACTGCTGTATCAATTATTGCCTGTAATTGTGCAGCCATTCCCTGATAAAGATTGTTTGCAAAAAACTCATTAACAATAGTTTTAGCATGAGCAATATACATCCGTTTAAAAAACGCATTATTCATTACTGCATTAATCAGTGGCCAGTTAGCATCCGTACTATGCAAACTTAAAGGTAATTGCTGCATATTTGCAATCGTTAAACTTCCCATACCTGTAGTTCCGTTTCCTGTAAATGGGAAACCACCAAACGACATATTCAAATCCCAGATTATTGGATTGTATCTGTTGGAGTTATCTTTGTAGAGATAATAATTCTGACAAAAAACGCCTGAATAACTATCCAGATTAACCATAACATTATTAAAAGCTAACATCCAAAGCACCCTGTCAATATTGAATATATTAGCCAAACTATTCTGATTATTGGTTGTTGAATCGCAAAGATTTACCAAATCATTCCAACCCGATTTCGATTTAATTTCATAATAATTAGAATACAGCGAACTATCGGATCCTAAATATTTAAGATTGCTTTTGGTAGTTGGACCGGGCAATACAATCGGGTTGCATTTAATAAAAGTATTTTGAGAAGAATTAAAATGATTGGAACAAAAAGTTTTGTTAATATTCTCATCATTAGAATATAATCCAATGTATGAACCATTTATATATAATCCGGCAAAATTGGATTTCGGACAATGCATATAATTTCCAAGAATTTGATATGAAAGGACTTCCCTTATCATTGAAGGATCCTGATAACAATTGCTGAGTTTTATATCGGTATAATTTTGATACGATTGATTTTTAAATTCATCTAAAGCAATATGTATAGGATTTTTAATTAAAGTTGAATCGTAAGAACTATTCCCTTTGTATTTTACTCCGACACTATCAAAAAAAATACCATTTACCAATACCGAATCAGCCATTAAGTATGTTTCAGCAGCATTTTTTGCAGTATCCATCTGATAATCCCAATTGGATTGGGATAAAAATACTTCAACTTTCTGAACTGTATTTATGTCGTAGAAATTTTGCTGAGCATTTGTTGAAAAACTTACTAATAATAGTATTGCAAATAAAATTCTATATAGAAAGGATAATTTCATTTAGATAAATATTAAAAAAAATCACTATAAGTAAAAACTTACTTATATGGGTATAAATTAATTAAAGAGTAATTGTTTCGTTACCGTTTGGTTTTCTGTCTGAATTTTAACAAAATACAAACCTGAATGTAAATTGTTTTTTTCAAGTTTAAAAGAAGATTGATTTATCTTATCGAATTTGCAAATTAAGCGGCCGGTAATGTCAAATAAAGAAATATTATTTATAGCAGTATGCTCATTTAACGAAATAATAGAATAAGAATTAGCGGGATTCGGATAAATTTTCAAAGCACTTTCATTCATATTGGTTTTGATTCCATTATTACAGGCAATGCATTGAGAAAAACAAACAACATCTATAACTGTATCATTATGAACCGTAATTTCTCTGTTTCCATTATTTGCACAGGCAGTCGGAACATTTTCGGAGCTGTTTGCCGTATTCCCATTATAAAATTTATATTGGTAAGTAATTGTATCAACATAAGCAATTAGTTCAAAAACCTTATTGTTATGATTATACATTCTGTTCATAGTTGGCATCCATGCCGTTGAGGTAAAATTACCGGCAACATGTACAGCTGCCGAACTAATAGTTTCATTCTGGAGATCGGCACTAAACCTCAACAGAAATTTTCCAGAAGGAGCATTGCCTCCAAATAAAACAGCGCCTGTATCAGTGGTATCATTTGCTGTTGAATCTACAAAAATCCAACGGTTATCGTTTATCGGATTCTCAACCCTTGATTGCAGAGGAACAAACTCTGAATCGTACCATTGGTCTCCATTTATGAATTTAAATTCATACTTGGCAAAAGCAGGGATATCAACAATAATACTGTAAATATTGCTTGTACCTTCCCGGGTTAACGGAGTTGTGTTCGAAATCCAGTCATCGGTACCAAAACCTGCCAATACCTGAAAATCACCAGCCACATGAACTCCCAAAGGATTAGCTGTTAGTCCGCTTAAATCGACTGCAAATTTCACTTTTTTGGCAATGGCAGCAGTTGAAATCAGGAGTATTATAAAAAAGATTGATACGTTTTTCATTTTTCTAAAATTTATTTAAGCTTATTTTAGTTGAATATACTTTTTTATTCTGCGAAAATATTTCTAAAAAATACATTCCATTATCAAGAGATGATATATCTATTTGTTCTTCAATTGCTTTCTCTAAACACTTTTTCCCGGTGATATCATAAATCAATACCATAAACTCATTATTTTCAGTTATATCCTTTATATTAATTATTCCATCGGTAGGATTGGGAAAAACAGTAAATGGCTGATTTTGCAGCATAGCAATTCCGGTATTTGTAATAGCATATACAGCAGATAAAGCGGATTTGCAACCACCAGCATTTGTAATTATTACCTGATAATTTCCATTCTGCAAAGGAGTATAATTCTGTGAAATTGCTCCCGGAATAATTGCATTGTTCAGATACCATTGATATGCAGTGGCTGAAGTTGAACTTAATACACTTCCATTTAATGTAATTACCGGTGTTGTAGGTATTTGATTAACAATAATATTTACCGAAGAGTTTGCAGTAGAAGTCCCGTCTGACATTGTTACTGTATAAGTAGTATTAATGCTTGGGGTTACGAATGGATTTTGCAATGCAGATGTAAACCCTGCGGGATTGGAAGTCCAGCTGTATGTGTATGTTCCGGCTACAGTAGCAGTTGCATTCAATTGTGTGGAGTCGCCGTTACAAATAGCAGAATTGCTGGCATTGGCAGTAACCGACATGGTTCCCAGCACATAATCTCTTGTATATCTGAATGCCTGAGCAACCGTTCCGGTAACAGTCTTTGTCCATAATATATTTTGATTTGAATCAATTTCATACATATAACCCGACATAGCTATACAAACAAGCAAATTACCATTGGGGAGCAGCTGAGAGTTTCCTTCGTTGGTTGTGCTTGATGTACTTGTGTGCCTCCAGTTAGATGCACTTGGTGTATAAGCCGAACCTAACGTTAAATCATAATTGTATCCATTTAAGGGAGGATTAAATATATCTATGGCGGTTTTTGAACCGGTTCCGCCTTTATTATTAAAAGCAGCTAAAGAACCACCTCTTGGACAATCGTAAGGAATCCAGTGTGCATCGTGCACTACATTAAATATTGTTGTACCACTGGCAGCATAAGCGGTTGGATTACCCCAGCGATAAAGGATATCGCCACCTTTCCCTGAATTTCCACCACTATGCGAAGCAGCCTGTGCTGTAGTTGTACTATGGTCAATCACCCATACTTCGTTCAGGTTATGCGAGCTAACTACAATCTGGTTTAATGTGGCATTATAATCAATACCGTTCATGTGAATCCAATCTTTGGTATTTTTGTAATTGATATTAATTAATTGTGGATTCTGAACGATTGATGTTACATAATTATCTTTGGTTGAATTGTTATTCTGGCACAAATGATCCCATAAATGCCATTCCCATACAATATCGCCTGTAGTAGCTCCTGTAGGCTGAACTTCAATTATTTTCTCCGACCACATTACGATACTCTGTGCACTTCCTGCCTGTGTGGCATTTGCTGCCGTTTTAACTTCGTAGGAAATCATCAGCACATTGCCATTGGGCAACGGACATATATCGTGATGAAGGCAATAGGTAGCCGAAGAATGGGTATAATCCCATATTACGTTTCCATTGTAATCCACTTTTTGAACTCTACCCGTCATTCCTCCACCCAATAATGAATTGCCGGTTTTGGCAACTGTTCTAACTAAAGTTCCACCAGGCATTAAATATGACGAATATCCTGTTTTGGCTGTTGATGGAAATGTCCATGTATGATAATTAGTACCATTCGTATCGATAAGGTAAGCCGATGTACTGTTTGAAATGCTATAAAGCGTATATTCACCCCATTGTTGAGAAAATAGATGTAACGGATTCATTAACAAGATAATTATAAATATAAAACCTGAAAAGTTTTCGTTTTTCCCCATAAACAAA
>CAZYEM010000019.1:22852-26456 GCA_964646395.1 uncultured Bacteroides sp. | reverse complement strand
TGTAAAGTGTGGACAGTTGAATGTCGCATCGCCCGTTTTCAAGTCGTGAAATATATGCTTTTTTAGTTCCAATTTTTTCGGCTAATTGTTCTTGCGTCATATTAGCTTCTTTTCGAGCAACTTTCAATATTTCGCTAATTACAAAATATTGAGCTTTTTCTTCAAATTCGTCACGTTTTTCATTTCCGATTTTTCCATATTTAATGTCTAATAACTCGTCAAAGTTTTTAGCATTTCTGATTTTATTTGTGTCCATCATTTTTCTTTTTTAAGTTAAAATATTCATTTTTCAATTTCAGAGCCAATTCAATTTCGTTATTGGGTGTTTTTTGCGTCTTTTTTTGGAAACCGTTAAATAATACAACCAGGTTATCTTTGTCAAAACAACAAAATATTCGATAAATGTTGCTTTCAAATTCAATCCTTACTTCATAAAGACCATCAGTTCCTACTAAATGCACAAGAAATTTTTTAGGAACATTTTGAACTGTTCGAATAACTGTGAAAATAAATTCGATTTTCATTTGCACTTTTTCAGTCTGCTCCAAATAGAAGTCTACAAAATAGTGCTTGTGAAATATAATTTGTCTCTGAATTTCCATTTTGCAAAGTTAACTCAAAAGTTATCAATATTCAATTTTTATATTATTTTTCAGAAAAAAAGAGTCAATTTTTGCACTGGTCATAAGTTACAATAGTTCGTTAAACTTTGACAAAGTTTTTTCTTACAAAAGTTTAATCAATTTATTATTAATATATTATATAAACAAATAAGACTTTGTCAAATTTAGTAATATTTGCCACTAATTTCATGAATTGACATTAAAGTAAACAGAAAACTAAAACTTCACCCCTATTTCCAGTTCAAAATATCTGCCAGGTGACAAGCCTCCTTTTTTGTCGATAAATTCATCATCGAGCAGGTTTTGCAAATCGAGGGAAACTGTAAACCGTTTATTCCATTCGCGATACAAACGCAAATCAATGGTAAAATGGTCGTTGATGGTGGCTGAATTTTGTTCATCAATCCATTGTTCGCCAACATAGTTAAAGATAATACTTGAATTTATCCATTTGTTACGATTAAATAAACCAATAAATACCTGATGCGATGGAATTTCAGCAATATGTTTTCCTTTCAGATTAACACCAGTTTCGTTAAGAGCATTAAATTCAACTATTTCTGAGTGATTATAGGTATAATTACACTTCAGTAACGTATTTTTAAACAATTGATATTTAGCAGAAATTTCAAATCCAGCAATATTTACTTTCCCTATATTTTCACGTTTAAGCACAATACTTGTATTATCCACTACTTCACCGGTAGCCACAAAATACTGAAAATCCTTACCTTCAGAAAAATAAATACTGCTTTCAAACATAAGTTTTGAAGTTGGCTTGTATGTATTCCCTATTTCATAAGTAAAAACATATTCGGGTTTTAATTGCGGATTAGCTTCTTTAAATCCCTTAGTAATTTTACGAGAACTGCACATATCATCAAGCGTAGCTGGCATAAATCCTTTAGAAGCAGAAATGTACATATCAACTTTATTACTGAAATTATATTTAGCAGAAATCTTAGGACTTAAACTCATCCAATGATTCGATGGATAATTTTCGGTATATGAACGCAAAAAACCAGTATTATAGGAAGGATTATCGATAACAATGCTTCCGCTATTGAATCGAGCAAAATCATATCGCATAGCGGCAACAATATTCCATTTGTTATCTATCGAAATTTCATCCTGTATAAAAGCAGCGGCAAAACTAATATTTCCCTTACGCTGAATATTATCAGTAGAAGTTCTGTAAACATCTTCAGCATCCATATTTCCGTATTTAAAATCAGCTCCTAACGTAAGTTTGTGAATCTTACCTAAATTCCTGGTAGCATTCAACCACAAACCCAAATCATTGGAATATTGATCGGTATCATACATCTTATAGGTGTCACCAGTTTCATTTAATTTTTCAGTATGTTGCCAAAAATAATCATAATGATAAAACGCTTTTGCATTAAATAAAATACCGTTATGTCTAATGGTTGAGAAGTTCAGCATTCCCAGATTAGAAAATGATTTTTGAAAACCACCGTCTTTTTCGTAGATTTTAATTCCATCGGAACGATAATCGGTATAAAAATTATAATTAACTGTCAATTTGGTATTTTCATTAAACTGATAACCCAGTTGTGCATCAGTTGAAAACTCATTTATTCCAAGTTTACTATCGTTACTATCGCGGGTTTCCTCAGGAACCATTATATAACCATCACCTTTCCTCCAGAAACCGTTGGTATACCAAAACCAACCCCTGTTATTCTTAACCTGATTACCCGAAAGGTATAATCTTGAACCGAAAGTATTATAACCTCCATAAAGAAGTTTAAAATTACCTTTAAATTTTTCCTTTGGAATCTCAGAAACAATATTAATAATTCCACTCATGGCATTATTGCCATACAAAGCTGAATTACTGCCTTTAAGTACTTCTATCTTCTCAACTGTTTCGGGTTGTATCATATACCAGTTAATTCCCCCACCCGAAGTTTTGTTTAAAGGAATACCATTATACAAAACTAAAACCCTGTTTGTTCCATCCATACCTCTCATAGTAACACTCGAATTCTTGGAAAATATTCCCCAGCTTCGGTTTACATATACATTCGAAACACTTTGTAACAAATTATCAATACTTGTAGAAGGATAGTTTTCAATTTCTTCTTTAGCAATTACATCAATATTTGCGGGAATATGTTCGAGTTTTGAATTTGTTCGTGTGGAAATAATAATAACATCTTTCAGGAATATATTTTTTAAGATAGTATCCTGAGCATTAAGAGTATTTGTAAAAAAAATAAATAAAATAAGTATTCTTTTAACCATAACTATTTTCATTGTTGCATTTTAACAGCAATCTTCACGCTTCCGCTTTCCTGTCCATCAACCTGAATTACCTTTATTAAACCAAATTTACCAGCTTGAGTTTGAAATGCCCAAATCTGATTAGCAGCCAATGATTTTGCTTTTCGTCCGCCATTTGCAAAAGTATTTGCAATTATTAAACTATCATTTATAGCATTATCGAAACTTGCAACAGGGATATTAATAATATTTCTGCTAAAATAAGTTGTATTTTTTGCTGTCCAATACTCTGGTGCATTACTTCCTGAATAAATACCTGTTATGTTTGACCCCGGTGAGCCCAAAGCATTGAAATCAATTGTATTATAATAATACAATAAATCAATTAGTTGCTGATTCTGAAATGCATTATTTAAAACATAAACCAAACCATTGCTAAGAGATGCAAAAGAACCGGTTGCAGAATTATTCTGAGCCCCCAACGTTATATCAGGATAATATAAAACTGATTTATATGCACTTCCATTTTTAGTCAGCTTAATATATAATGCACTTCTCAATCCTTTTGAATTATAAATAATAATGGTTAAAAGCTGAATACTGTCCGAATTTTTATTTAAAACCACATCTTTTTCGATACTTACTGCATTAAAACCAAAATCTAACATGCGAATACTATCATTTGATATAATAATAAGTTTATCTGCAAATATAAAAATACCTATAGACAT
>CAZYEM010000019.1:0-22842 GCA_964646395.1 uncultured Bacteroides sp. | reverse complement strand
TGATATAATAATAAGATTAGTAAGGTTTTCTCCACCATTTGCAAATGCTTTTATACCAATAGTAAACTGCGAACCTTCAGCAATGGCTGTATCAGTGGAAATAAAAATTCCTCCGGTTTTTAAAGATAATGATGGTAGTATATTATTATCACTTTCATCTTTGCTACAAGATATTAAAGCTAATAATAAAATAAAAAGTAAAGAAAATGAAAAATAATTTCTTTTACTATCAGCAAAATTATCGAATAAATGAAATGAACTAATTTGCATATCGCTATTTAAAAAAAACAGTTCATTTCTGAACTGCCTGATTATTATTTTTTCTCTCTGAAAGCTTTTACTAAAGCAGTTCCACCCAAACCTCCGATAAAACCAAAAGTAAAATGTGTAAATAAAGGATACATTAAACCTGTGAGCAATGATTCATAAATATATCCAGTAAACATAGAGATTATCATACGACTTATGGGGATTAATGCATAAGCTATTCCTGAAGCCAACGCCAGCATCCAGATATTTTTATTTATCTTTGGAAAAGCATTGTAAAACACATCAATTGCGATGCCAGGTAAAATGAAAACAATCATCATAAAAGGATCTTTAAATCCTAAAACTGGTACAAAAAGCATTGAAGCTACTCCTAATGAAGCATATAAGCCTGAAAATCGAAAATGTGTTACATTGCGTCCAATCAGCAAAAGCATCATAAATTCAATACCATGTCGACCGGGCAAATGCAATGGAATCCGCAAACGGGCATGTAAAACGATGGCTAAAGCTCCTAATAAAAACATCAATAAAAACTCGGCAATACTTAAGCCTATTGATTGCTTTTGAGTTATAAATGTACTTTTTATTTCCATAAATCTATTTATAAAGTTTTCAAAATTATTGCGTCAATGCTTTTACATCAATTTTTGTTAAAGCCTTCCAGTTATAAGTTGTTGATTCTGATTTTTCAACAATAATAGCTGCTTTATTATCTTTTAAAATGGGGCGTAACCAATCTTCTATAAAAATAGTATCATTTTCTGCTACAAAATTATAATTTTCTTTGATAAATACATCAGAAATGACTGAAATTTTTTTCAGCTCGCTTACTTTATAAATCCCTTGAATTTCACGCATTTCTTTTCCGGCAACCCATAAAAACCTGCCATCATTTCCTTTAAAGTGTAATCCGATTGCTGCCAATGAACCAATTACACCTATTTTATCACCTGTTAATCCTTCAAGATAAATATTGTTTTTATCAGCAAAAAAATGTGCATCCTCCATTTTCAAAACTTCTCTTTTAGCTCTTTGTCCCCACTCAATTATCTCATCATTAATCAGTTCATAAGGAGCAATGCACAAACCTGCGTCCGAACCTGGAGCAGCTACTTCAAGCAAAAACTCACGACTTAATGATTTTACAGCTTCCAAATCAATAATTTCTGCATTTAAACATGCTGAACTATTGTGAGAAGTATATGGTATATTTTCATGAACATACAACTGATGCCTGGTAATTCCCCAGATTGTTCCCAATCCCTTTTCGACTATCAGTTTACCTAGTTGCCTTGCCTGAAAACCAGTTCCACGGCTATCTAAATTATCTGTATCGTCAATTGCAATCAGTACTTTCATTACTTTTATTTTATATTGCAAAAATAGAAAAAATTATCGAATTGTATTTTTATTCAATCAAATAACTTATAATTTGCTTATATAATTCGAAAGAATCTTTTATTTAACTAAATTTATTTTACTTATATAGAACAACAGTAATAATTTAAAATAAAAAAGTCCCAATGCTATAAAGTAAGCATTGGGACTTTTTTAAAATTATTATTTACTTAAAGAGAAGCAGCATCTATCATTTCTCCTGCAGCATATTCGCCCGAATCTAATTTATGTTTTATTTTAGAAAATGCCTCCAAAGTATATTCAACATCTTCTAAAGTATGAACAGCAGTTGGAATTAATCTTATCATTATTAATCCTTTAGGAATAACTGGATAAGCTACTATTGAGCAGAAAATATTAAAGTTCTCGCGCAAATCAAAAGTTAACTGAGTTGCTTCTGGTACACTACCCGACAAAAACACCGGTGTTACAGGCGATTGTGTGTTACCGATATTAAATCCTTTTTCTTTTAATCCACCTTGTAAAGCACGTACAATTGTCCATAATTTTTCTTTTAATTCAGGACGGGAACGTATAAGTTCCAATCTTTTTAAAGAACCAATAACCATTGGCATAGGTAATGATTTTGCATAAATCTGTGAACGCAGATTATACATCAGGTATTTAACAATGGTTTCTTCAGCTGCAACGAAAGCACCAATGCCAGCCATTGATTTGGCAAAAGTTGCAAAATAAACATCAATGCCGTCCTGAACTCCCTGTTCCTCACCCGTACCTGCTCCAGTAGCTCCCATTGTACCAAAACCGTGTGCATCATCAACTAATAAACGGAAATTATATTTCTTTTTCAAATCAACAATGGCTTTCAAATTACCCATATCTCCGCTCATACCAAAAACGCCTTCGGTAATAACCAATATTCCACCACCGGTTTCTTCGGCAACTTTAGTTGCACGCTGCAATTGTTTTTCGCAGCTTTCCATATTATTATGAGGAAATACAAATCGTTTGCCCAAATGTAAACGCATACCATCAATAATACAGGCATGAGCTTCTGAATCGTAAACGATTACATCTTTACGATCAACCATAGAATCAATAATGGAAACCATTCCCTGATACCCGAAATTGAGTAAATAAGCCGATTCCTTACCAACAAATTCTGCTAATTCACGTTCTAATTGTTCGTGGTATTTGGTTTGACCAGACATCATTCGGGCTCCCATCGGAGCAGCCAATCCCCAATCTTTAGCCGCCTGAGCATCTGCTTCTCTAACTTCAGGCATATTTGCCAAACCCAAATAGTTATTTAAACTCCATACCAATCTTTCTTTTCCATGAAAGTTCATTCTTGTCGAAATTTCACCTTCAAGTTTTGGAAACATGTAATAACCATGTGCTTTTTGAGCATATTGTCCTAATGGACCAAAGTTTTTCTTGATTTTGTCGAATATATCCACAACTATATTTTTTTAATGATTAATGCATTTTTTTTGCAAAGGTATTATTTTATGCAAAAACAGACTAGTTTATGTGTAAAATTTTATTAACTCTAACTAATAATTACCGGTTAAAATTTAATTAAATTATTAATAATTAGCTTTTCACAAATTCAATGAAACATCAAATAAAATTAGTAATTTTGTTTTCACTTATAATTTAAAAATACAGATGATAAAAGAAAAAATATCAATTTTCTGGTTTCGACGCGATTTACGTCTTGATGACAATACAGGACTATATAATGCATTGACATCTAAACATAAAGTTCTTGCACTTTTTATTTTTGATACTGATATTCTTGATAAGTTGGAGGCCAAAAACGATGCAAGGGTTAATTTTATTTATGATGAAATCATTGAAATAAAAAAAAACCTGGAAAAAATGGGAAGTTCCCTATTAATAAAAAAAGGAAGACCTATCGATGTATTTGAGCAATTAATCAACGAATATAATATTTCAAAGGTATTTACAAATCTTGATTATGAACCTTATGCAATTCAACGGGATAAAACAATAGATAATTATCTTAACGATAAAAATATCAGATTTTTAGCTTATAAAGATCAGGTAATTTATGAAAAAAATGAAATTGTTAAAATAGATGGAAAACCATATACTGTTTTTACACCCTATAAAAACCGATGGTTATTAAAATTTAATAGTGAAATAATAAAGTGTTATGATTGTGAACTCTATTACAATAATTTTCTTAAAATTGTCGCATTTAAAATACCAACTTTAAAAGAAATAGGATTTAAAAAGTCTGATTTAATTATACCTTCAAAAGAAATTCCTGTTTCTATAATTGAAAATTATGCCAAAACGAGGGATTATCCAGCTTTACAAACAAGCGGCTTGGGATTACATTTGCGTTTTGGAACCATAAGTATCCGAAAAGCAATCCTATTAGCAAAGCAACACAGCGAAATCTGGTTAAGTGAATTAATATGGCGTGAATTTTTTATGCAAATATTATTTCATTTTCCTCATGTTGAAAAAGGAGCATTTAAGCCTCAATATAATAACATAAAATGGAATAATAATGAAAAGGAATTCCAACTCTGGTGCAAAGGCAAAACAGGATATGCCATTGTGGATGCAGGAATGAGGGAATTAAATACAACAGGTTTTATGCATAATCGTGTTAGAATGGTAACAGCCAGTTTTTTATGCAAACATCTGCTTATCGATTGGCGTTGGGGTGAAGCGTATTTTGCAAAACATTTGCTCGATTTTGAATTATCATCCAATAATGGGAATTGGCAATGGGCTGCAGGAACCGGCTGCGATGCTGCTCCTTATTTTCGTATTTTTAACCCTATAGCTCAAACACAAAAATTTGACAACAAACTTATTTATATTAAAAAATGGGTTAATGAATTAAATGATTTGAATTATTTTCATATAGTTGATCATCAATTTGCAAGAGATAGATGTTTAAAAGCATATAAAGAAATATTTTAGGATTATATTGTTTAATTTTACTTTCAATAAAAAAACCAATATTTCAAATGCTAAGAAATATTGGTTTTTTTAATATATTTTTTATCCAAGTGAATGGAAAAAGATAATTAAATGTTTTTAT
Source organism: uncultured Bacteroides sp. (assembly GCA_964646395.1). Classification (GTDB taxonomy): domain Bacteria; phylum Bacteroidota; class Bacteroidia; order Bacteroidales; family JACABE01; genus JACABE01. Next base: position 18,125 of record CAZYEM010000019.1, on the reverse strand, counting down.
TTTATTTTCCTAAAGCTTTAAGCATGGTAACGCCAATATCAGCAGGTGAATCGCAAACAAAAACGCCACATTTAGTTAAAATTTCTTTTTTAGCCTGAGCAGTATCAGCTTCACCGCCAACTATAGCACCGGCATGTCCCATTGTTCTTCCTTTTGGAGCAGTTGCACCAGCAATAAAACTAACTACAGGTTTGCTACCATGCTCTTTAATCCAATAAGCAGCATCAGTTTCCATATTTCCACCAATTTCACCAATCATAACTATTGCTTCTGTATCCGGATCATTCATAAATAATTCTACAGCATCTTTTATTGTAGTTCCCGGAACAGGATCTCCTCCAATTCCAATGCCAGTTGATTGGCCTAAACCAACTTTTGTAATTTGATCTACAGCTTCGTAAGCTAAAGTTCCTGAACGTGATACTATTCCGATTTTACCGGGAGTATGTATAAAACCAGGCATGATACCAATTTTTGTATGCGGAGGAGTAATAATTCCCGGGCAATTAGGACCAATTAAACGGGTATCACGACAACGAAGATACTCTTTTACTGCAACCATATCCTTAATAGGAATGCCTTCGGTAATACAAACTATTAGCTTAATTCCGGCTTCAGCAGCTTCCATAATAGCATCAGCAGCAAAAGGAGGCGGAACAAAAATTATAGAAACATCAGCACCGGTAGCTGCTACAGCTTCTTCAACCGTATTAAAAACAGGTAGTTCCAAATGAAATTGTCCTCCTTTACCAGGAGTAACACCACCAACTATATTAGTGCCGTATTCCATCATTTGCGATGCATGATAAGATCCTTCCGAACCGGTAAAACCCTGAACCAGCACCTTTGAATTGTTATTTACTAGTATACTCATTAATATTGATTTTTATATTTAACAAAGTTAATTGATATTGGTTGAAAATTTAATAAAAAAAATTAAAAAACTATCAGAAATAAAATTAAGTTGAATTAATTTTAATCAAACCAGGACTTTTATTTATTGTGATTTATATAAACTTCGGTAGCACCAACGCCATATTTAGCTAAAGATGCATCAAAAAAATGAAGATTATCATACGTTTTTAAAACTTTAATTATTTCATTTTTTAGTGTACCATTACCTACTCCATGTATAAAGATTAATTTGGATATCCGTTTTATAAATGCAGACTCCAAACATTTTGTAAAATAATCCAGTTGAATTTTAAGCATTTCTGAATTGTCGAGTAAATAATAATCTTCAACCAATTCACCAATATGCAAATCAATTTCTGCAGTAGAGTTGTTTACCAAATGATTATCAAGTATAGATTCTGCTTTCACCTGAACTGCTTTTTTCTGTATAATTTCAGGTTCTTGCTTATCTTCATTATCCTTTTTTGCAATTTTTGACTGACTAACCTGGCTTTCAATAAGTTTTCCAATTGTTAACAATAAAGCTTTTTCATGCAAAAAAGTGGATGAAATATAATTTTCTTCCTTATAGAAACGAGTTGGTTTTAGTTTGAAATCAGCATTTAATGGCAATAATAACCGATCTTTTGTTTCAGCATGGTATAAAATCTGAATATTTCCATTGCTCCATTGTTCTAACTCTTCCCTTTCGATGGTTGTTATAAGCTTCTTACTTTCAGGTTCCAACACATCATAATCCATTCCTGAATATTTGTTGTTTCCAAATAAAGTAAAATTAAACAAGGTATAGAATTCAGTGTGATTTAATATATAAATATCTATATCACCTGTTATTAGCCATTTTTGATCGTGAGGTACATAAGCAAGATAAATTCCTGCCGGATGCGAATTGTTAGTATAAGATTTTAAAAGTGTGGATTTGCCATCTTCTTCCATTTCCTGTATTTGTTCTACTGGTTTATAATCAACCTTAAAATCCTGGTTAAACATTCGTGCTGAGGCAGATGTATCCTCAATTTTTAGTAATTCACTGGTCATTGTAGGAATTTCAAAACCTTCTTCAATGGCAACATTAACCATTGTTGAGCTTATAATTTTAGTAACTATGCCTCCACCACTTGTATTTAAAAATTTTACTTTGTCGCCTATATTGTATTTCATTTGTTTTATTATGTTATTTTATAACGTTTTACAAAAAAATAATTTGAATATTTATTTCATGCAAAGGTAATAATGGAATTGATATTTATGAAATTAAAATATGTGGTTATTTATCATAGCTATTTTAAATAAAAAAAGTCGCTAAAACCTCAGCGACTTTTTTATTTCTTAAAAAGAAGATTATCTTAATGGAGAAATAGTTGGTGCAACCTTCATTTCAACTGGCTTTTGTGAACCATCATCTTCCAATTTAATCTGTTTAACTTCTTCACATTTATTTTTGAAATCCATTTTAAGGTTTAAAAAAGTAAATGCCCAAACATCAGCAGCTTCATCAATGGCTTTTGAAGTAGGTTTGCCAGCTCCATGTCCAGCTTTTGCATCAATACGGATTAAAACAGGATTATTGCCTTTATGATTTTCCTGTAAAGTTGAAATAAACTTAAACGAATGTGCAGGAACTACCCTATCATCATGATCAGCTGTTGTAACTAAAGTTGCAGGATATTGGATTCCTTTTTTTATATTATGCAATGGCGAAAATTTATAAATATATTTAAATTCTTTTTCATTTTCACTACTACCATAATCGGTTGCCCAAGCCCAGCCAATTGTAAATTTATGATAACGCAACATATCCAAAACACCTACAGCAGGTAATGCTACTTTAAATAAATCAGGACGTTGAGTCATGCAGGCACCAACCAGCAAACCACCATTTGAACCTCCAGAAATAGCTATTTTGGATGGATTTGTATATTTGTTTTTTATAAGATATTCAGCAGCAGCAATAAAATCATTAAATGTATTTTGTTTTTGAAGTTTTGTACCTGCTTTATGCCATTCGCTGCCATATTCTCCACCACCTCTTAGGTTAGGAACTGCATAAATACCTCCATTTTCTATAAAAAACATTCTGCTAATGCTAAAAGAAGGAGTTAAACTGATATTAAAACCGCCATAACCATAAAGTAAAACCGGATTATTTCCATCTAATTTTATTCCTTTTTTATGAACTAGAAACATTGGAACTTTTTTGCCATCTTTACTGGTAACAAAGACTTGTTCAGTAACAAAATCGGCAGTTTTCATAGGCAAACGAGACATAAAATGAGGAGTAATATTTAATTCATCGGTATTAAATTTATAAATGCTGGTTGGTTTGGTAAATGAAGTAAAAGAAACATAAGCTTCATTAAAATGTTTTTTACCACTTACACCATTTACAGTTCCTATTTCAGGTAATTTAATGCCTTTAATGTAATTGCCTTCAAAATCATGAACAGTCATAACACTTTTAGCATTATTCATATAAACAAGTATTAGTTTGTCGCCGGCAATGGTAACTGATTGTAATACATCCTCTGTCTGAGGAATTATTTCTTTCCAATTTGTTTGTTCCGGAAGATTCAAATCTATTCTCATCAAACGGTAACGTGGAGCTTCCCAATTAGTTAATACAAATATTTGTTCATCAATGCTACCAATAATATCATAATCAAATTCAAAACCTTTGGTAAGTTCAACAAATTTTTGTTCATCATTTATTTTTTTTAATAACAATGAATTTCCACTTGTTGATTCGGTTTGTGAAATCAATATATTTTGTTCGTTATCTGTAGTATAAGCATTATAATTTCTTAATGGAAAATCTTTGTTTTCATAAACTAAAACGTCATTATCCTGCGAACTACCTAATTGATGGTAGTAAACTTTATGAAATTCGTTTTTGCCCGAAAGCTTGGTATCTTCTTTTTGCTGATCGTAACGGCTGTAATAAAAACCTTCTCCTCTCCATGCAATACTTGAAAATTTAACCCATTCGAGTTTATCTGTCAGCTTTTCACCATCGGTTTTCATTACATAAATTTCATTCCAATCGGAACCACTGCGCGAAACATTGTATGCTAAATATCTTCCATCATTCGAAAGTTTCAGATCACCCAAAGCCACCGTACCATCTTTTGAAAGTGTGTTAGGGTCAAGCAATAAATCAAAGGCATCTCTATTTGATTTACCTTTATAAATTGGACTTTGATTTTGAACGCCATTGTTTTTTGAATATATTATAAATTCTTCATTTACAATTGGCAAACCATATTTCTCGAAATTCCACAGGTTGGTCAAACAGTTTTTAATATCTTCTCTATAAGGAATTTTAGATAAATATTCCTGAGTAACTTTGTTTTGTTCTTCAACCCATTTGGCTGTTTCTACCGATTTATCATCTTCGAGCCAACGATAAGGATCTTCTACTTTTACACCAAAATAGGTATCGGTTTGCTTAACTTTTTTAGTAACAGGATACTTAATCTGTGCATTACTGGTTGACATAAGAAAGATTGTTAGACATGAAATTAGGATTAACCTATTGATATTCTTCATAGTTTATTTTTTTTTATTTTAATATTAAACAATTGAATAAAAAATTTTACTTTTGAATCACAAAAATAATCAAATATTCCAATATGAGCAAACTTATAAAAACCATTGAAAAATATCGTTTTAACACTTATACAGATGATCAAAGCGATGAAACAATTGAAATATCAGGTGAATTATTATCAAAAACAGCGTATGATTTAAAAGGAAATTTAATTTTAACTCAAACTTTCGATAATAATGGAAATGCAAATGAACATTTATCATTTTCATATAATTCATCAAATAAGATAGCGGAAGAACTTATTTATGATAATGAGGAAGTTGTTGAAAAACGGAAATTCGAATACAATGATAATGGAAATATTATTTTAGAAAAAATATATTATCAGGATGAAAGTTTCGATTCAGTTCATTACACTTACAATATTAACAATCAATTAATTGAAAAGAAATTAATTAACTCTGAAAATGAAACAGAAAATATTATTAAATTTTCGTATCAGGGAAATAAAATCCTTAATGAAAGCGATTTTGATATTGATAATCAGTTGGCTGATGAAAAAAACTATGCATACGACGATAAAGGGAATCTAATTAAATATTCCCATTATAATGCAATTGATGATGTTACAGTTCAAACAACCTATGAATATGATGAAAACAATAACCGAACCAAGATATTAAATTATGACAATGAAGGAACACTAATTTCCCGTTCTACTTATAAATACAATGAGAACAAACAAGTAATCTCTTTAATTGAAGATACTACCATTCAGAGTTCAACCTATCAATTTGAATACAATGATATGGGAAAAGTAATTTTTCAGAAAGAACTTACTGAAGAAGGAGAACTTTTAGCCACAATTACATATATATATGATGGTAATGATATTATTGAAACACAATCGGAAGGCGAAGGTTTTACCAATAATTTTATCATAAAGAGTGAAATAGAATATTATGAAAATGAATAAAAATTGTATATGTAATACTTTGTATTTCAGAATCAAAAATTAAATAATCACATATTAATAGATTAGCAAATTTTATTGATCAATGGTATGCATAAGTTATATATTACAATTTCATACATACAAAAAAAAGAGTCCGCTCATTTTTATTTGAGCGGACTCTTTTTTCAGGGAATAACATATATCCATGAAATTTCAGGATACTATTTTATAGATTGTTAAGCAAAAAATCAGTCATTCTTTTGTATAAATGAAACCGTGTATAACCACCATAAATACTATGGTTTTTGTTCGGATAAAATTGCATTTCAAATTGTTTGTTAGCATTTACCAAAGCAGAAATCAAATCCATTGAATTCTGAACATGTACATTATCATCACCGGTTCCGTGAATTAACAGATACTTACCTTTCAGTTTTTTCACATGATTTATAGGTGAATTATCATCGTATCCCGAAGCATTTTCCTGTGGAGTCCGCATAAAACGTTCGGTATAAATGTTATCATAATATCTCCAGTTGGTAACAGGTGCAACTGCAATACCTGCTTTAAAAAAATCAGCACCTTTTGTCATGCATAATGTTGACATATAACCACCATAACTCCATCCAAAAATCCCAATACGATTTTTATCAATATAAGATTGATTTGCAAAGTAGTTGGCTGCACCAATCTGATCTTCAGTTTCAAATTTACCCAATTCTTTGTAAGTACATTTTTTAAATTCTTCACCACGAAAACCTGTACCTCTATTGTCAACAGAAACTACAATATAACCTTTCTGAGCCAACATTTCAAACCATGATAAATCACTGTATCCATAGCTATTAACAACTGTATTATGCCCCGGTCCACCATAAACATACATTAACATCGGATACTTTTTGGTAGCATCAAAATTTGCTGGTTTAATAATCCAGTAATTTAATTCAATACCTGCATCGGTTTTTAAAGTTGCGAATTCTTTTTTTGTAAAACCATACGATTTAAGTGTTCCTGCTAGTTTTTCATTCTTTTCCAACACAACTAATTCTTTGCCATTTGTTGAATTAATAGTATAAATTCCTGGAGTATTTGCATCAGAAAATGTACTGATATAATATTTGAAATTATTGCTAAAATCGGCTTCATTATTACCTTGTTTGGCTGATATTATTGTCTTTTTGCTTCCATCTAATTTCACAGAACAAAGATCTTTGTTGATTGCTCCAGATTCGGCAGATTGATAATATATAGTTTTATTTTTCTCATCAATCCCTTTTATTTCAATTACATCCCACTTACCGGAAGTTAGTTGTTTAATAAATTTTCCATTAACATCATAAAGATAGATATGATTATAACCGTCTTTTTCGCTTGTAAAAACAAAATGTCCACTGCTAAGGAAATTTAAATCATCATTAATCTCTACATAATATTTATTGGTTTCTGTATAAATCAACTTTGAACTGCCATCACTTGCATTATTCAATAGTATTTCCAGTTTATTCTGTAAACGATTCATTCGAAGTATTGCCAATGTATTGTTTTCAGCAGTCCACTTAATACGAGGAATATATTGATTGGTTTCTGTTCCGATATCCATTTTGGAAATTTTACCATTAGTAACATTATAAGTATGAATAGTAACCAGTGAATTATCTTCGCCGGCTTTTGGATATTTATAATTATACTGTTCTGGATACAATTCACCAAACATTTGCATTGTATATTCTTTTACTTTGCTTTCATCGAAACGATAATAAGCCAATTTACTTCCATCAGGTGACCAGAAGAATGCTTTGGAAAAACCAAATTCTTCCTCATAAACCCAGTCAGTTGACCCATTTATAATATTATTATTTAAGCCATCTGTTGTAATTTGTTTTTCAGTATTATCTGAAAGATTCTTAACAAAAAGATTATTATCTCTCAGGAAAGCAATTTTACTTCCATCGGGTGAAAACTCAGCCAGACGAATTTTTCCTCCTTTTGAAAGTTCAGATATAGATGAAGTTTTTGTATCATATACATAAAAGTTAGAAACAGATGAATGACGATAAATAGGCTCGGTATTGGTAGAAATCAATATCTTGCTTTCAGAATTATCAAATTGATAATCTTCAATTTCTATCTTTTCCATAGCAGCCGGGAGAATAATTTTAGAAGCTTCTAAAATCACAGATTGCAATTTACCATCTTTATAAGCATATTTATTAATTGCATTATCCTTTAATATACAGTAATGTTCTCCGTCTTTCATCGACCGGATTTCCTGAATAAATGCTGGTCGAAATGTTCCTTTCAACCAAATATCTTCAAGTGTAATTTTTTTAGTATCTGATTGAGCATAACTCTGATTATGCAACAAAAACAAGCTGATAAAAGCAAACAAAAGTAGTTTCTTCATTTTAAAATGTAATATTTATAAATAATTATTTAAGAATACAAAAGTAAGTGTTTTGATATTTTAAATAAAGTAAAAAATAATATTTTAGATGAGATTAACAATTAAGCTGCTAATATTAACAATTTTACCGTTAAATTAATTATTCTGTTGTATTTAGGATAATGAAATACCTCCAATTTTTTTTATAATTACAAACGATAGTTTAGCTGCTTTTTGTATTTTATTAATAAAATCATACCTTTGCCGCTTTTTAATTAAAATCATAAAAAATAAATGAACAAATTAAGTTATAGTTTAGGAGCTAGCGTTGCTTTTAATATTAAAAACCAAGGGTTGTCAATTGAGAATGTTGAGGATTTTATGACAGCAATACAGGATGTTTTTAAAGAAAACGAATTAGCTGTTTCTGAAGAAGAAATTGGTAAAATTATCAATGATTATTTTACAGAATTACAGTCTAAAACTTCAGAAAACGCTATTAATTCAGGCAAAGCTTTCTTAGCAGAAAATGCAAAAAGAGCAGAAGTAATTACTTTAGCCAGTGGATTGCAATACGAAATAATAGCAGAAGGAAATGGCGAAAAACCAACTATAAATGATGTAGTAACTACTCATTATCATGGTTCACTGATTGATGGAAATGTATTCGACAGCTCAGTTTACAGAGGTCAACCAGCAAGTTTCCCTGTTAATGGAGTTATAAAAGGTTGGACAGAAGCTTTACAACTTATGGCTGTTGGTTCGAAATGGAAACTTTATGTACCTTATGATTTGGCTTATGGCGAACAAGGTGCCGGACAAGCTATTGCACCATATTCAACATTGATTTTTGAAGTTGAATTATTAGAAATAAAGAAATAAATTTAAAAAAAAACTGATAAATTTCTTTCAACTATATTTTAAAGATAAAAAAGGAAAAGCATTCAGCTTTTCCTTTTTTAGTATAATTACTAACTTCCTACTTGCTTTTTTAAAAACTCACAGATTTCATCCATTGCTTCTGTAGCTTCAACGAACATAGGAGCCAGAAGCGGATAGCAATGTATCATTCCCTGTCCGGCTCTGAATGAAATATCAACTCCGGCAAGTATTGCTTTCTTATAAAACTTTTCGCCGTCTTCAAACAATTCATCATTTACAGCCGAATTTATAAAAATTGGCGGTAAGCCTTTTAAATTCCCAAACAAAGGTGAAATTAGCGGGTTTTCAGGATTGTTATCTCCAGCATAATATTTACTGAAGACCGCCCAAGAATTAAGTGGTGCTGGTGAAACCTTGTTTTTGGTTTTATATGATTCACTCGAACAAGTAAGGTCAGTCCATGGTGAAATGGCAACAGCTGCTTTAGGTAGAGGGATTATTTTGTCTTTTAGAGTCAGCAAAATTGCAAGACATAAACCACCTCCGGCTGATTCGCCAGCAATTATTATATTTTCAGTTTTATATCCTGACCTTAGCAACCATTGGTATATTAAGACCGAATCGTCCAATGCAGCAGGAAAAGGATGTTCGGGTGCAAGACGATATTCATAAATCAAGGATGTAATACCTGTTGTTTTTGCAAATTTGGAAACCACTCCCCTATGATCGCTGCATGAACCAGAAACATAACCACCGCCATGAACATACAATATAATTTTATCACTATCCGTATTTTCAGGAATATGCCATTCAGCTTTAATTCCTTCTATAAAATCAGTTTTTAGCGTAATTCCATTTGGAGTCTTCCCGAAACGGGTAGCACCTTTTTCGCATCTGTCACGAAAGGCCTGAATAGAAGTATTAAAGTCAAACACTTCCTTTTTAATTTTTCCTCTAAATACATGGTTATTTCTGATTAAGAAATTTATCATTTTGCTTTTAAAACTTGTCATTTTCAATTTTATATTAATTTCCCTTTAATAAAAAAAAACTAAAAAACAGATACTAAACTATCCATTCAGCCAATCCTTAAATTTAGCTACTTTATCAAGGCTTATAAATATTTCTTCTTTTCTGGAGGGAAATAAATCTACTTTCAATCTGCTTTTTGGGAATATATGCACATTGACTATTGATTTCATTTTCAACAGATATTGACGGTTTATTCTGAAAAATTGCTGAGGATCAAGTATTGCAATCAACTGATCGAGACTATAATCTATCGGATATTCCATATTGTTGTTGGTTACCATAAAAGTAATACTCGATTGTGAAAAAAAGTAAGCAATCTCCGAAATCTCAAATGATTTAATTTTGGTACCAATCGTTATCGAAAAGCGATTTTTATAGGTTGGTACTTTTTTATTAATTAAATCGAAAAGTGATTGCATATCAACAGATGATGTTGAATTAGTTTTATTCCAGTCCTGATATTTTAAAATTGCTTTATTTAAATCATCCTGAGAAATAGGTTTCAATAAATAATCTATACTTTTTAGTTTGAATGCTTTAATAGCATATTCATCAAAAGCTGTTGTAAAAATTATAGGAGATTTTACTTCAACTTTCTCAAAAATAGCAAAACTTAAATCATCTTCCAGATGAATATCCAGAAAAATTAAATCGGGTTCCGGATTTGATTTAAACCATTTAATTGCTTCTTCAACAGATTCAATTTTTGCTAAAATATTAATACTTTCATCAAATTGCTTTATCATATTTTCCAGACGGCGTGAAGCCAATTCTTCGTCTTCTAAAATTATTATGTTCATGTTATCAGATTTTTTATAATAATGGTATTATTGCTTCAAATTTATCATTTATTATTCCGTAATTTATCTTTTTATCAGTAAGATAACTATATCGGGTTTCAATATTTTTCAAACCAACTCCTGTTGATTCAATGCGATTTTCGCGGATTTGCAAATTGTTTATTACATGCAGATAATCAGCATCATCAACAAATATATCAATTAATAATTTATTTTTCTTTGAAAAAGTATTATGCTTAATGGCATTTTCAATCAACAGTTGCAGAGCTATAGGAGGTAATTGCATACTAAGCTTTTCTTCAGGCAAATTTATGTTTATTTTCAGTTTATCCATAAATCTGATTTCAAGAAGATAAACATAAGCTTTTAAAAAATTAATTTCAGTTTCAAGACTTACTAAATCTTTCTCTTTGTTTTCCAATACATAACGATAAACTTTCGACAATTGTTCAGTAAATAATTCAGCGGTATCGGGTTCTGGTTTAATTAATGAAATAAGAACATTAAGACTGTTAAACAAAAAATGAGGATTTACTTGATTTTTAAGCATTTCAAACTGAGATTGCAGATTTTCTTTCTGCAACTGAAGTAATTGTGTTTTTGCACTGGTTAGTTGCAATGTTCGTTCTTCAATTTTATTTTCCAGGTCAATATTAATATTTTGCAGAATTTCTTTGGATTTTCGGAGTTCTTCTTCTGTTTTTAATCTGTTAGTTATATCTCTTATAATGCCAACACCATTCCATTTATCTTTTATACTGAATGAAGATAGGGAAAGTTCATAGTTAAATTCTGTTCCATCTTTGCGGATGGCGGTAAGTTCCAGTGTTTTTTGCTTGGGAAGTGTTAGCTCTCCAATTGCGTATCTCATTAATTTTGAGCGATATTCATCTCTTAATCTTGATGGTGTAATTACATCATGCAAGTCTTTAAAAATCACTTCATCTGATTGATAACCAAATATCTTTTCTGAAGCATCATTCCAATAGGTTAGTTGTCCTAAATGATTTATCATAAGTATTGCATCCATAGCACTTGAAGTTAATGTTCTGAATTTTTCTTCACTTTCTTTAAGTAATAATTCAGCTTTTTTCCGTTCCGAAATATCTCTGATATAGGTTTGTGTGGCAATTTTCCCATTAAAATTAATAATGCTGTTATTAAATTCAACAGGTTTATTATTCCCCCATTTATCAACCAGTACCGATTCGTAAATAGTTGGTACTTCTTTTCCAGCTTGCCGTAATGTGTAATATTTTAATATCTTAGGCTTTTCGGTTTCGGATAAATAATCAAGAAACGGAGTATCTATCATTGAACCGGCATCATATCCGAGTATTCGGGCCATCATCTGATTGATGAATCTAACATATCCATCCTGAAGTATAACAATACCATCATTTGCATTCTCAACCAGTGCTTTATACTTTTCTTCGCTTTCACGGATTGCTTGTTCTGCCTGTAGTTTCTGACTTTGATCGCGAAGTATGATAAATGCAGCTGGTTCACCATTAAAATCAATAGTAGTACTATTTAGCTCCATATATAAAAAACTTCCATCTTTCCTTATTCCTTTTGCATTATAAATTAATGGAAAATTTTCTCCTTTCATTCGTCTCGTATGAACATCTATCATTAGTTGACGATCGTCATCTGTAACCATATCAAGAAATCCCATACCTAAAAGTTCTTTTTCCGTATAGCCGCTCATTTCGCAGAAAGCAGGATTTACCAATTGATATTTTCCTTTTTGAGTAATTATTATTCCATCTGTTGCTTTATTAATCAGGTTACTATATTTTTGCTCACTTTCTTTGTAAGCTTTTTCTGCTTTCTTACGTTCATTTATATTTCGTGAAACTCCCAGTATTTCCTTAATTTCACCATTATCATCTGTAATAAAAGAAGCAACCAGTTCAATCCAAACTGTTGAACCATCTTTGCACCATTGTTCCAATTCACCAATCAGAACATTCGTATGATTACCCTCATAGTATTCCTTCATCATTTTCTCAAGCAAATTATTGGCTGTGATATTTGATTCAGGTGTAAGAGATTTTTCTACCGTTTGTAACATAACTTCTTCTGGTGTAAATCCACGCAATTTAAATACAGAAGGACTAACATAAGTAAAACGTTTGGTTTTCATATTCAAAACCCAAACAACATCATGCATATATTCATTCAACAAACGAAATACATTTTCATTTTGTTTGATAATTAATTCATTTTCATAAATTGAAGCAAGCCTTTTATTATTCAGAAATGCAATTCCTCCCCCCATAAGAAAAGTTTCGATATAAATAAAATTGTATTTTGTAAATAACGCCCAGTTGATGATTTCATATTCACTTAAAAGTACAATTGAGGAATATAAAACAATAAAAAGCAAGCAGTTAATTATCATTTCCAAAAAACCGAAAGGCACAAATAATAACCAGGCAATGATTATAAAATTAAGTCCAAACCAATACGGGCTGTTTAATCCACCAGTATAATATGCCAATAAAGCTGAATATAAAACTGAGATATAAAACCCTGATATTAAAAGCAATTTTATAAATCGGCGTTTATGATTTATTGATGCAAGTATCAAGCTGGCAATATAAAAAAGTATGCAGGCTAATCGTAAAAAAAATACAGATTGTTTATTGCTTATATTTATTGTATGATCAATAAAATGCCAACTTGAAACTATAAGCAAACCAATTATGGTTATAATTATAAATGCCAGTTTCAAATGACTTTCCCTGAATCGGATAAAATCAGTATTTGAATTAATCTTATTTAATTTATAAAACATATTTTCTTTTTTCCTGATCATACTTTTTCCTTGCAAATTTGCTATTTATAACTATTTATTACAATAAACGGAACATTCATCTGCAAATCTGATTCTAATGCCATTTCATTCAATTTTTTCTTTGTTTGCTCAAGTAGATAATTTGCACAATTTGTTGGCTTTAGCAAATCAATCCATATATTAACAAAATTATTTTTAATAAAAAAATGATTTAGAAAAGCATCCCCATCCATAAATCTCATTACAAATTGTTCTTCATAAATATTTCTGATTTTAAAACCGGATTGGTTTATCATTTCTATATTTTCTTTCGTACTTTTCCTTTTCTGATTTATATGATTTATCAGAGATTTTACGACAGAATACTGTTCTTCCTGCAATAATATTTCAGTTAGTGTTTCGTAAAACAAGGCAAAAGTACCTGGCAAATTTGCAGTAATAATCAATTGTGCACCGTCAGCTGCTGTACGATAACACTCATTTAATACCTGAGATGGATTTTCTGCATTGTTAATTCCGTTATTTGATACTATCAAATTGAAAAAATTATCTTCAAAAGGCATTTCTTCCGATTTACAATCGAACAGATTAATATTTTTTAACTGCAAAATTTCAATTTTTTCTTTCAAACGGGAAATAGCGGAATCCCATGGATCAATTCCATAAAATCCGGATGTCTCACCCAAACGCTGAGCTAATTCAATTAATGGAAAACCTGTGCCGCAACCAATATCCAAAACCTTTATATTTTTCCTGTAATTTACAACATCAAGTAATTTCAGACCAAAAGGTGCTGACCATAAGGGGAGTTCGTCCCATACAGAAATATTTTTTTCTTCATCACAAAAAGAATATGAATCGTTTGATTTTAGATTGCTGCCTGAGCTATATTTTGTCGATGTTAGCACTTTTTTTAATTTTTGTACAAAGTTATAAAACTATAAATCCAATTTGAAAAAAATACACTTCAATGCCGTTTTTCTTTACTTAATTAACTAATTTTGGTTGTTGAAGTATTATTTTTCATGTGATTTAAAATCTGATCACCATATAAGGCAACAAAATCAGAACTTGGATATGTTTCGCATTTCCGGCATTGCAAATCATAAGCAGAATTAATGGTTCTGCAATTACTACATGAATGAAGTGCTGATATTTCAGAAAACCATTTTTCCAATCCATTGGTTTTCAAGAATTCATTTTGATTCCATAACTCAATTCTATGGGGTTTTTCTTTCTGAAACAAAAATAACTCTTTACAAGGATATTCTGTACACTCAAAACAAAAATCAATTTCTTTTTTCTTTGAACAGGTTTTAAAATGACAGGTTTTGCAGAAAACACTTATTGTTTCAGATCTGCAACCTTCGCATTTTAAATCATTAACTGATATATTCATTCGCTCTGCAATTATTCTGATTCTATCAGAATCTTCATTACTACCAATATACAAGCTACAGCATGAACAACAAATCCCACAAACACCGGCCAGATCTTTATTTGTATTATTTTCCATATCTATTGAATTATATAATTTACTGTTATCTCAACATTCCCTTTAATCATTGCCCAAACCGGACAGATTGAATCTTCTGATAATTCAATTGCTTTTTCAATTTCAGCACCAAGAACGTCTTTTGATGTAATTTGTATTTCCAGATTTATATATTCGAAGCAACTTGGGTGTTGGTTTCTGCGTTTGCCTTTTGCCTGTATTGTTATTCCTTCAATATTGCGGTTCATTCTACGAAGCAAAAGTAAAACAGAACTTCCCAAGCAGGAAGATAAACTAAGTAAAAATAATTCCAAAGAAGTATGTCCCATATTATCTCCATAAGGAGGAATATAATCAATAGAAATTTCATCTTTACCTTCTGCATTCCCTTTAAAATGCAACTTATTGTTTATCAAGCTTATTTTAACTTTAAGTTCTGATGTTGCAATATTCTGATTATTCATAAAATTGATTATTAAATGATGATGATGTTGATATTTTTTTTTAAAATGGTTTTGTAAATGCAAAATTAAAATTATACAATCATCTGAAGAAAGCTTATATAGTGAACAGACTGTTTTTATTCATAAATGACGATTATTTGAAATTGAACAATGAGTTTGTTGTTTTGAAGATATGGAATCTTTTATTTTTAATTTATATCAAAAATTCCTTTAGGGCAAATAATTCCTGTTGAATTCAGAAAAAAGAGAGAAATAGTTAAACCAAAAGGGAAACAGAATAAAATAATTCATTATATTTGCAAGGTATATTGAAAAAATAGAAAAATAGACTGGACTTCTAAAAAATTGCTTTTTCTTTGTTGAACTTCAATTTTAAAAGTCCTTACTTCGACAAGAAAAAAAAAAAGCATTTAAAATAATAAACTGAGTTTTTTATGTTTTATTCGCCTCAAAAAATCTAATTTTCAGAACATCTTTAGATTATTTACATATACATTGGATTAAAAAAAATTATAAAAATATGAGTAATAATGAAATAAATATTGCAGGAAATGTAATAAGAGATAAAATTTTTAAATATGAGTTGTATATAATTGCAATAATTCTGATAGTTTTATTTTTAAAATTTACTAAAATTCCATTTTCGGGGACTATCAATCTTCTTGTATTATCGGTAGTTGCAATTATTTATTTTATTTCAGCATTTCAGGTAAATGGAGAGAAAAGTGTTACTCCAAGAGACCAGTTTTTTATTAAATTATGTGGAATTTCAAGTTCAGTTACTATTATTGGGATATTATTTGCATCGCAAAAATATCCTGGTGACAGTAATATGCTGTTTATAGGTGTATTTACATTAACAATGACTTTGGTTTATATTATAACTCAAAAGAATAAGCAAGCCGATTTTAATATTTTTAATAAATCTTTAATTTACCGTATTATTACACTGATATTAATTGCTTTGGGTTTGTATTTAGATAAAATCAGTTAAATTAAACCTATGTTAGTTAGTATGCTTCATTAATGATATGAAAATCACGAAAAATAGAATAATATTACTAAAGTATTTAAAGGTAATTTACACTAGTAATGCACTATCAAAAGCATTTTCGATAGTGATAGCAGGAATATTGGTTTTAATTTTCTATTTTAATTCCGATAAAGTATATTCCGAATACGGTTTAACTGAAGTTAAGGCAAGCATTAATAACAGAAGATTAATAAAACATACGGGCAACAGGCATGGAAATACGTATGAATATATTATTAATTTGAATGGTTATAATGATAATTTTGTCATCAATAATAGTCTGATAGATTTCTTTGACAGAACAAATTTTGAGATATTTGTAAAAATTGGTGATCCTGTTTTTGTATCTATTTCCAAAAATAAAAAGGCGGAATTAAATACATTCAGCAATATCAAATTATATGGGATATCTGGTTACAGAAGTGTTTATCTTGATTATAGAAAAGCTATAGAAATGGATAACAGCAAAATGGGTATCTACTTGGGAATAGCTTTAATTCTTATTGGTTTTATCATGTTTTATTATCACAAGGATAAAATGGTGATTGTAAATTAGTTTTATATTTACCTAAAATTCGCAGATTTGTTTTTGTTGTCCACGAATTAAACGAATTCTTATAAAATCTTAAATTTTAATGTATAAGATATTAGCTGTAGTGTTAATATATGCACCCATTTTTAAGCATAATGATTCTATGTAAATTAAGCAAAGCTGATAATAAATATCATAATACATTTCTGAAATTCAAATAAAAATATATAATTGAATAGTTATCAAATCAATGAAACAGCATTTAATCTGTCAGCTGTCATAAAATAAATAAAGTTGCTAATTTTGATTACGGGAGTTTTTAAAATGAGTTACTCATTAATTTTATTACAATCATGAAAAGATCTATGACTACTAAAGTTTCAAAGATTTAAAAATATAAGAGCATAAGTTATTCAAATTCTATATATTATAATTTCTTTCACCAAAAATAGAACTTCCAATTCTTACCATGCTACTACCCTCTTCAATCGCAATCTGATAATCACCAGACATACCCATTGAAATTTCTTTGAATGAATTGTCGTTTTTAAAATAATTAATTTTAATATTTCTGAAATTTTCCGCAAGTTGCTTAAATTCATTTCTAATAAGTTCTTCGTTTTCAGTATAAGTAGCCATACCCATAACACCTGCTATCCTAATATTAGTCATACTTTTGTATTCATCTGAGCTTAACAGAGAATTAGCCTCTTTTAAATCGAATCCAAATTTTGATTCTTCTGTAGCAATATAAAACTGTAGTAAACAATCTATTATTCTGTTATTTTTTTTGCCTTCCTTATCTATTGCTGAAAGTAACCTAACACTATCAACGCTGTGAATTAAAGTTACAAAAGGTGAAATATATTTTATTTTGTTAGTTTGCAGATGTCCAATAAAATGCCATTCAATATCTTTAGGTAAATTTTGATATTTTTCATTCATTTCCTGAGCTTTATTCTCACCAAAAACCCGTTGCCCTGAATTATAAGCTTCCAAAATATCAATTTCAGGTTTTGTTTTAGAAACTGCAATTAATTGAACATGAGAAGGTATTCCTTTTTTTATTTTTTCAAGATTGTATTTGATTTCCATGACATCGATTTTAAGTAAAAAATGATTTTTAAAACTAAGATTTTAAGAATTAATTTTTAAGTTTCATAAGACATATTTCTTTTCATAAAGAATTATTTTATGTCATTAGCATAAATTATATGTAAAAAAACAAATAGTTGTTTAATTTGCTAAATTATGCTATTCATATTAATTTATCAAATTAGG
>CAZYEM010000018.1:15707-26495 GCA_964646395.1 uncultured Bacteroides sp. | reverse complement strand
AGAATGGAAAGAATATAAAGAATTTGAAACTTTTATTGTTCCTAAGGACAGCAAATTTAAATTGAAAATGACCGAAGATACTACTTACCGTTGTTTATACCGATAAAAAAACTAAACATTTAAGTTGTTGTAAATAAATTTAATACAAAATTTATTCGCTTAAAAATTTAAGCAGATATTAGTTAAAACACGATAAAAAGACATAATTTTTATAAGAATCATGTTTTTTTACCGTGTTTTTGTATTTTTATAAATAGAGTTTGAAAAAATTAACGTTTATTTAATTTTGGCAAATTTCACATAAGAACACTATGGCTAAATATATTGAAGATATAGGTAATCCGATATTTTGCTTATTAATATCTCTTTGAAATTAAATTCTGGAATAAGCAAAAATTTTCATGTTAAATTGCATATAATTTCATAAATCAAAATAACAATTTTTATTTCAGCATAATATCTTGAATATCCGTAGTCTGTAAAAATCTAAATATTTTATGAAAAATAATAGTTTTATTTTAAATTTTGATTAAACAAATTTGCACGCGTAAAATATTTTACACACATTAAATAAACAAATTTAATTAATCTATTATTAATCAACATTTAAAAACAAAATGAAAAAGTTATTGCTTTTTTTATTTGCAGTATTTATATCACAATTACTTGCTGCACAAACGATTGTTTTTCACGAAAACTTTGAGTTCCCGTCAGGTGGAGATAGTGTAATAAATACTGCTGATTCAGCAGGATTTGCTACCGCATATTTTCAGCCATGGTCATTATCAACTCAACTTGCAAAATCGGGTGTCAGATCCGATTCTAACAAGGTACAGGTAGGAAAAACAATTTATCTGACAACAAACTCATTTTCAACGCTTGGGAATAATTTTGTTATTCTTGAATTTTCTCAAATCTGTAAATTGTTTTTTGCAGATGGAGGTCAGATTGAAGTTTCAATAAATAATGGAACTTCATGGACAACATTATCAACTGCCGAATATATGGGTAGTGGTACATTATCATTAAATAAATTTAGTGAAAGTTCTTACAGTGTCGATTGGAAATCAGGCGACACCATTACTACTCCAACTAACTCCTGGTGGAAAAACGAAAAGTTTGATATTTCATCTATTACAGCTAATCAAGCCAATGTAAAGGTTAGATTCAAGTATTACGGAAGCGGAAATCCAGCTGGTTCAGGTAGATACGGTTGGCTATTAGATGATGTAAAAGTATCTGTAAGTCCTTCTGAATTAAATCCTCCATCTTTGGTTTTGGCATCTTATCCTTCGGATACTGTGTATACAAACGGTCCTTATAATATTTCTATATATTCAAATGATGCTTCTGGTGTTGAAACAGTGAATTTGCACTATAGATATGGTAATGAGTCATTTAATAATTTGCTTATGACCCGATCAACTACTATAGATAGTTTATTTACAGCAAGCATCCCTTTTGGTGGTTGGGGTAAAAAAATAAGTTATTATGTTATTTCAACGGATTCTTCATCCGCACATAATATGGCTACATTACCATCAACCGGTTATAAATCATTTTTCTGCAAATTTGCAAGTGGTGGATTAATTACAATCGGAACTGGTACTACTACTGATAAATATTTACCGATAGAGCCAAATTATGGTTATTCCTATTCCCAATCTTTATATAATTCATCTCTTATTCAAAGTGGTGGAATGATTAATAAAATTTCATATTATGCTGTTAGTTCTGCTGGATATGGTCCTGATAATTTTAAATTATATATGGGAAATAGTTCTAAAACCAGCTTTACTTCAACCTCAGATTGGGAACCAATTTCGAATTTGACATTGGTTTATGATGGTAGCTTAACTATTCCTGCTGGCGGTGGTTGGGTTGAATTAACGCTGACTACTCCATTTAGTTATAATGGACTTGGAAATCTTGTTGTTGCTGCTTATGAATTTACATCTGGATATCATTCTTATAGCGATGATTTTTATTGTACGCAATATCCAAATGGAGGAAATGTAAGTTTGTATTATTATGATGATTATACCAATCCAAATCCTGCAATTCCTCCAACTGCTATCTCTGCAAGTAATTATATTCCAAATACAAAATTTGAGATTACAGCATCTTCAAGTTTAACACAGGACGCAGGTATTGCACAAATTGTAAATCCTGCAGGAGGTGTTACAGCAAATGCCGCATTTAATGTAGAAGCAAAAATTAAAAACTTTGGGAGTTCAGTTTTATCAAAAGCAATAGTGAAATATGCAGTAGATGGAAATACTCCAATGGTTTATAACTGGACAGGTAGTTTGGATAAAGATTCTGTTTCAACAGCTTTTGTTGCTGGAAATTTAAATTTATCTCTTGGTGGACATAGTTTAAAACTTTGGTCTGAATTGCCTAACGATAGTTTGGATATGAACAACATCAACGATACCGCTTATATTTCATTTTATGCATGTGCATCACCTTTAAGTGGCAGTTACACTTTAGGTGGAGCTACTGCTGATTTTGCAACATTTGCTGATGCTTTGGTTGGTCTCACCCAATGTGGTATAAATGGTGCTGTAGTTTTTAATGTAAACGCAGGGACTTATAGTACCCAAATCACTATTCCTGAAATATTCGGTGCTTCTGCTTTAAATACTATTACTTTTAAAGCTGCCAATAATGATAGTACTTCTGTAATATTGAATTATAATGCCACAGCTGCTATAAATAATTGGATTGTTAAATTAAATGGAGCTGATAATATTATATTTAAAAATATTAATTTTGCACCTGCAAATACAACTTATTCAAATGCTGTTGTTTTGACAAATGGATCTACAAATAATCAGTTTTCAGGTAATTTATTTTCAGGAAATGCTGGAACTACAAACGATTTAGCATCATTAAGAATTGAAGATATTGCGTCAGATAATAATTTAATTATTGGCAATCAATTCAATTCAGGTTCTATGGCGATTATATGCAAAGGAGCATCTACTTCATCTTTATTAAGCAATATTACCATTAAAAACAATATTATCAGTAACTTCAATAATTATGGAGTTTTTGGTGAATATGTAAATAAAATGGTGATTGATGGGAATAAAATTACATCTGATGTTTCAACAACTAATAAATATGGTGTATATATGCATTATGCCTATGATACCGTTAAAGTTGTCAGAAACAATATTAGCTTAAATGGAGCAAGCAATACCTATGGTATTTTATTTGACGAATGTCATGCATCTGATACTACAAGAGGTTTAATTGCCAATAATATGATAAGTATTATTAATGGTACATCTTATACTTATGGTATTCGCACAATATATACTGATTATCAGAAAATTTATTTCAATTCGGTTATTGTTAATGGAACTAATCAGTCTGATACCAGAGCTCTTAACATTGCTACAAGTTCAGCCAATATTGATATTCTGAATAACAATCTTCAAAGTAACCGTTATCCATTGCATGTAGAAGTTAACAATGCCGGGAAATGTAATTATAATAATTATTATGCAACAGGATCTGTTTTCGCACTTTGGAATAATACTGCTTATGCTAATTTGCAAACATTAAGAACTGCAAATCAGAAAGATACAAATTCACTTTCTGTTAATCCTTTCTTTATCAGTTTAAGTAATTTGCATACATTCAATGGGTTATTGAGTGGAGTAGGACAATCAATTGCAGAAATAACAAATGATATCGATGGAGACTCAAGATCTACTATTCCATGTATTGGTGCTGATGAGTTTATAGCTCCTGCAAATGATGCAACTTTAATTTCTGTAATTACCAATAATATATGTGGTTTAACCAGCACTGAAAATGTAAAAGTAATTATTAAAAATATTGGAACTTCAGCTATTTCATCAGCTAATCTAACAGCAACTTATGGATTTATTGGCATCAATAATACATTAGTAGATGTGATTACCCCTGAAAATGTAAACAGAACAATTGCTCCTGGCGATACTGTTAATTACACATTTACTGCAAAAGCAAATCTTTCTGTAGCTGCAACTCATATTGATTCTACCTATCAGATAAAAGCATGGGTTAATCTGGTTGGTGATTATGCAAATGCAAATGATTCCAATCAATTAGCAACTCTTTCTTCTTATACTCCGATTGCTCCAACTGTATCAAATTTCAATTGTGGATACGGATCAACTGTTTCATTAACAGCAATGTCAAATGATTCATTGTATTGGTATGATGCTCTTACTGGTGGAAATTTCCTTTATAGTGGTTTAAACTACACAACAGTTCCTTTATTTAGTTCAACAAATTATTATGTTGAAGCTAAAGCAAGTAATCCTGTTAATGTTCAAATTGGAACAGGAACAAGTTCTCAATCGTATCCTTTTGATATTTATTATGGTTATAGTAGAAGTGCATCTGTTTATAAAGCTTCCGAAATCGGTGGTCATGGATTAATTAATCAACTTCAGTTTCAGGTTGCAACTACGTCAACAACTTCTGTACCGTTGAAAATTTATTTAAAATCGGCTTCTTCAGAAACAATGAGCTCCGAAAATTGGGCTTCATTAACTTCTGGTGCTGTATTGGTATATGATGCATCATTGGTATTTGATCAGGCTGGTTGGAAAAATATTTCATTAACTACTCCTTATAATTTTGCTACAGGAAATCTGATGATTTTATGTGAAGGAAATTATGGTGGAGGTGGTACTGGCTCTTATCCTAAATTTAATTATACATCTACGGCTTTATCAGGTACTCATCAATCAACCCGACAGGATAATAGTGCACCAACAGGCAACTTATCCTTAAATTCTTCACGTCCAAATGTGAAAATAAAAATTGAATTAGCTGGTTGTGCAAGTCCGAGAGTTCCTATTTTAGTTACTGTTGCTGCACCACCACCTGTTGATATGGGGACTACTCAAATAGTTGCTCCAATCCAATCTGTTCCTGCTGCAGTTTCTCAAGCAATTAATGTTAAAGTAAAAAATTATGGTTTACTTGCATTAACAAACGCTAATATAAACTATCAGATAGATAATGGAACTGTTAATACTTATACTTGGACTGCAACTACTCCTTTAGCTTTTAACTCTACTGAAATTGTTACAGTTGCAAATATTACTTTTGTTCCGGGCATGCATACTATTAAGGCATGGACATCTAATCCTAACAATGTTCAGGATACAATTGCTATTAACGATACTATTTCTTCTTCTTTCTTAGCCAGTTTGCACGGAGTTTACACATTAGGTGATACCACCGGTGGTGTTCAAAAAGATTTCCCATCTTTTAGTGCTGCTGCTTATACTCTAGCTATTGCTGGTGTTTCAGAGGCGGTTACTTTCCTTGTTGATACTGGCTCATATACTGAACAAGTAAGAATTCCACAGATTATTGGAGCTGATGCGTTTAAAACCATCACTTTCCGTTCTGCTAATAATGATAGTACTTCTGTTAGATTGCAATTTGCTGCTACTACTTCTGCTGCAAATTATACTTTAAAACTGGATAGTGCCGATTATTTCAGATTTGAAAAAATGACCTTTAAGGCATTAGGTACTACTTATGGTAACGTTATTGAATTTGGAAATGGTGCAAATTACAATGTGTTTAGTAACAATATTATTGAAATGCCTGTTACAACTTCTTCAAACTATGCTGGTATATATACAAATGGATCTAATAATTTTAATAAAATTGCAAATAATAGTATTAGAAATGGATATTATGGTTTGTATTTAAACGGAGCTAGTTCTTCAAATATGCAAATAGGAAATATTGTAATGAATAATAAAATATCTGATTTTTATTATTATGGTATTTATTCATATAACCAGGATTCTATTCAGATTGTAAAAAACAATGTAAATTCAATTACTTCTAATAATAGTAGTTATGGTATTTATGCAGCATATAACAATAATTCATTTTTGATTTCTAAAAATACGATTTCTTTAAATAGTACTTCTGCTTCATCTTATGGTTCAATTTACGGTTTGTATTTGTATTATTGTACAGGAACTTCTACTAAAAAAGGGTTAAGTACAAATAATATCATAACTATCGATGGTGGAACTGCTACTGCTTCTCTTTATGGTTTTGCTTCATATTATTCTAATTATCAGAATATCTATTTCAATTCAGTAAATATGATTTCAGCTTTCACTGGTTCAAGAGCTTTTTATGTTCCTGGTGGTTCTGATATTAATGTAGTTAATAATAATTTTGTAAATACAGGTGGAGGTTTTGCTTATTACTCAGGATCAACCTCAGCTGTGGTTGCTTCTGATTATAATAATTTATTTACTACTGGTAGCATATTGGGATATTATAATTATTCGAATCAAAATACGATTAGCAATTGGAAATCGGCTTCAAATAAAGATGCGAATTCTTTATCTGTAGATCCGTTATTTGTATCGAATACCGATTTACATTTAATTTCTACTGCAATTAGTGCTGCTGCAATTCCAATGGCAGAAGTAACTGATGATATCGACGGACAAATCAGGAATCTGATAGCTCCAACCATTGGTGCTGTTGAATTTCCTTTATATCAGTTTGATGCTGGTGTAATTGCAATTCTTAGTCCTGTTGTTGCTGATACCGAAGCCGCTGTGATTCCTGTAAGAGTTATTGTAAAAAACTTTGGTACAGATACAATTACTACAATGCCTGTTTATTATAAAGTAAACAATGGAACTCCTGTAGCATTTACATACAATGGAAGTATTGCTTCTTTGCATGTTGATACAGTTACATTACCAAATTTAATACTTCCTGCCGGAAATAATACCATTTGTGCTTATACCGCATTGCTTGGTGATATTAACCTGATTAATAATCAAACCTGCAAGAATTTCTTCGGAATGCCTTTGTTTGATGCTCAATTAACACAGGTTTCTCCTATTAATGGAGGTTGTAATTTAACTACAGATAGTGTTAAGGTATGGATTAAAAATAAAGGTATTAATATTATTAATGCTGGTTTATCGGCAAGTTATAAAAGAATTGGTGAAGCAGCTGTAATTACAGAAATTGTTTCAACTACTATTAATCCTGGTGATAGTTCATTGTATACCTTTAATGCACCTGTAAATTTAGCGGTTACTACTCAGGATTCTAATTTCCACATCAAAGCATGGGTTACTTTATTGCAAGATAATAATCATGCAAATGATACAGTAATAAGTGATGTAAAATCACTACATACTCCTGGAAATCCATTGGTTAATAATATCAGTATTCCTTATGGAACCAGTGCTAATCTTTTAGCTACTTCATTAACCAATGATCCTCTTTATTGGTATGATACATTGGTAGGTGGTACTTCAATTCATAATAGTGGTAATTATATTACTCCTTATTTATTTGCTACTGATACTTTCTTTGTAGAAGCCAGAACTGGATTCTCTGCAAATATTACATTAGGTAATGGTACAGTTACTCAAGGATATCCATTTTATTCATACTATATGGATTCCCGTTCAGAGATGTTATATAAAGCTACTGAACTTACTGCTCAGAATTTAATAGCCGGAACTATCACATCATTAGCATTCGATATTGCTTCAGCTGATGCTGCTGTATTGAACGGATTTACAATTAAAATGCAAAACTTTGCACCTAATACAGTTTCGGGATTCCATTCTACAGGATGGCAAACCGTTTATAGCAGTAATTATACGGTTCCTGCTACAGGATGGCAAGCTATTCAGTTGCAGACTCCTTTTTACTGGGATGGTGTAAGTAATATCTTACTAAGTGTTTGTTTCGACAACTCCGGATATACTTCTAATTCAACTGTTAATACTTCCAATGTACCCGATTGTGTATATCATGATCATGATGATTTATCAACCGGTAATGGTTGTAATGATTTAACAACAGGTAGCGTTTATGCTGACCGTCCAAATATTAAGTTTATTGCCAATGTTGCCGGTTGTGGTAGCCAAAGAATATCTGCAATAGTTAATGTGGGGCCACAGTCGCCAAAAGATGCGGGTATTATTGCAATTGTTTCACCTTCAACTGCTGTTAATTTAACAAATAATGAAACCGTTACAGTTAAAATTAAAAACTTTGGTTCTACTGCAATTTCAAATTTCAGTGTCAAATATAAGGTTGGTAACAATACTGTAGTAAGTCAGATTGTAACTGATACTATTAATGCTAATGATACTTTAATAAAGTCATTCATTCAAACAGCTAATTTAAGTTCAAACATGCAGCCACAAACTTTTGTGATTACAGCCTGGACTTCATTAACCAATGATGCAACTGTATTAAATGATACAGCTAAAAAATCTGTAATCAATAATTTACCAATATATTGTCCTTCAACAGCTTCTTATGCTGGTGATGAAGATTTGGGTAATGTTACATTTGCAGGAATTAATAATGGTATTTCCACACCAGTTACTAATAATCCTGCTGCAAATCAAATGTATAATGATTATACTGCTTTGCCAGCTGCTTCAATACAACCGGGAATGTCGTATCCAATTTCTGTTGGTGTTATATTTTCTTATGGTGGATATACCGGTAAATGTAATGTTTACATTGATTATAACAGAAATGGAAACTGGGATTTACCTGAAGAATTAGCTTTTACCTCTGTTTATGACGGAGCTACAAATTCAACTGTTACGGGCAATGTAGTTGTTCCTTATACTGCTATTCCAGGATTTACAAGAATGAGAGTTGTTGTTGATGAGGCTGATGTAGCTCCTGCATGTGGAACTTATGGTTATGGTGAAACTGAGGATTATAATGTAAACATTATTCCTCCTATTCCTCATGATGCAGGGATTACAACCATTACTAATATAGGTTCTTACTTGCCTTTCAATGCTCCTGCTTCTCAAGTGGCTAAGTTTGTTATCAGAAACTTTGGAAGTGATACATTAAGCAATGCGATCGTTAAATATAATATAAATGGTACTATTAACACTTATAACTGGTCGAAATTACCTGCTTTACAATCTTTGGAATCTGATACATTTATGATCAGTAATATTACGATTCAGCAAGGTATGAATTTAATTGATGCTTACACTCTACTTAATGGTGATACTAATTATATGAATGATACTGTTCATAAAAAGATTTTCAAAGAATCGATGTACAGTATGCCTTTCGCCGATAATTTTGATATGAATAGTGTTTGGTTTGCAACAGATACCAATGCTTTGGCTCCTATCAATAATCTTTGGGAACAGGGTGTTCCTACAGCAAGTGTTATTAATATGGCACATACTGCAACTAATGTTTGGGCAACCAATCTGGATGGCAATTATGTTGGAAACAATATCAGCATCTTATATTCTCCTAAATTTAATATGGGAACTATGACTGCCGATACATTGAAATTCTGGCAATGGCGTAATTTTGGTACTGGTGCGTATGGTCGTATCGAATATTTAAACAACGTTAGTGGATGGAGTGTTTTGGGATCTGTAAATGATCCGAATGCTGGAAACTGGTACACGAATGCAAATGGATTTGATACTATAAGCAACGGTTGGGTATTATCAACCTACAAATTGAATAACTTAACCAATGTGGCTAATGTTACGCAATTCAGGTTTGTATTTACTTCAGCAGCTACTACTACTCCATTAAACGGTTGGGCTATCGATGATTTCTCTTTATCATTGGCTCCTTTGGCTCAGGATGGAGGTGTAATAGCAATTGCAACTCCCGGAAATCTTTCATTGGTTGGCGATACTGTTTATCCTAAAGTTACTATAAAAAATTTCGGTACAGCTCCTTTAACTTCAGTTCCTGTTAAATATCAGGTTAGCGGACAAGGTGTAGTTGCTGCAAACTGGAATGGTAATTTATTGCCAGGAAGTACTGTAGATTTTACTTTCCCAACTAAATTTGTTGTAAATACAACTAATTATTCTATTTGTGCATTTACTGCTGTTACCGGTGATATTTATACTCAGAATGATACTACTTGCAAAGCTGTTACTGTTAATCCTGCATTGTTTGATGTTGCAGTTACCGAAATTATAACTCCGGGCGATACAGCTGTAAGTGGAACTACAGCATTTGTAAAAGTGAGAATTAAAAACTTTGGTTCAACTGCTTTAACTTCTATTCCGGTTGTATTTCAACGCGGTTCGGGAACTCCGGTTGCCGAAACATGGACTGGCGCTGCTTTAAACACAGGCGATGAAGTAGTTTATACTTTTACATCTACATTTACAGTGGCTATGGGTAGTCAGTTCTCTTTGTGTGCTTATACTAATTTAACCAACGATGCTTATCCTCAGAATAACAAGATATGCAAATCCGTAATAATCGGTTCTGTTGGTATTGATGATAAGGATGCTGATAAGTTTTGGATGACACAGAATATGCCAAATCCAACCAATGCTATTACCAATATTGAATTTGGTTTGCCTACAAATGGTGAAGTTATTTTTAATCTGGTTAATATGATTGGTCAGCATGTTTATACTGAAACTACAAGGAAAGATGCTGGTCGTCATCAGATACAGTTAAATGTAACTGATTTCCCCAATGGTGTTTATTATTATGCTATCGAATTTAAAGGCAAACGCCTTGTAAAGAAAATGCTTATTACTAAATAATCCTGTTTTTCTTATTAATAAATCCCCGTTAGGTATAGCTTAACGGGGATTTTTTTATGGTTGAATCTGTCGTGGTCGAATCATTTTCAAATCAATCAAAATCTATGCTGGAAATATCAATATTAGTCTTAGAACGATTAAATCGTAGTTTAGAACGTTCAAAAGGCATCTGAGAACATTCAAAATGCAGTTT
>CAZYEM010000018.1:0-15607 GCA_964646395.1 uncultured Bacteroides sp. | reverse complement strand
AGAACGTTTGTAATGGGTCTTAGAATGATTAAATCGTAGTTTAGAACGTTCAAAAGGCATCTGAGAACGTTCATAATGCAGTTTAGAACGTTTGTAATGGGTCTTAGAATGATTAAATCGTAGTTTAGAACGTTCAAAATCCATCTGAGAACATTCAAAATGCAGTTTAGAACAATTTAATTTTGTAACATTCTAAATGGGTTAAGAATATTTTAAATGAGTAGATTACAATAATAATATTAACTTATTTATACATACTGAAAGTAACTACAACTTATCATATAAGAAACAATTTTGCTTTATTTTAAATATTAAGGGTCCTCTTTTAAGATTTTTCTTACTTTTACAATCTCAAGTTTATTTTATAACCAACATTGCTCATTTTCCTTATTAATGCTAACTTTATGCCGAACAGAAAAGTAAAGAAAATATCCAGCTTATTTTATACAGGTAAGGAATCATGGTGGCTTATCGGTTTTTCAATGATTTTAGGTGGAGGAATTATTTCTGAATCTCAACTGATTACTTCTTCAGTTCTGAATGGTGGATTATCTGATATGTGGTTGATATGGAGTTCGGTAATTTCAACCGCAGCCGGAACTGTTTTCTTTGCTCATCTTTGGAGAAATATGCCGATTAAAACTGAGAATGAATTTATTTTATTCAGATTTTCGGGCAAAGGAGCTAAAGTGATGCATATATTTCGCAGTATATATGTTGGTGGACTTATCGTTCCATATATCATTGCTTTTAGTATGCTGGCCTATAGCCGGCTTCTTGGTTTTATGATAGGAATTTCTCCTTCTCATTCAATATATCTTATTACAGCTATTCTATTAATAGGAACTTTTTTCAATAGCCTGAAAGTAAGGCTAAGAACCGATTTCGTTTTATTTATTATTTTCTCTGTTTTATTTATTTTCATTATCAGTGTTTTGTATATTAAAATAGATGGTCTTTCGGGTTTAGCAGCTAAAATGAATCAAAACCATTTTAACTATCAGTTATTTCCAACCTTCGGAAGCCGAAGTTTTAATGCTTTTATCGTTTATATTTGTCTGCAATGGTGGTCGGCTGTTGTACTTGATATGCCCGATATGAACGGACAGAAATTAATGGCTTCAAGAAATGCCAACGATCTTGTTAAAAGCCTTTTTATGCCATCATTACTAATGATTATATTTAGAATTTTTGCTTTTACGCTCCCTTTTATAGCCATATCCTATGGTTTTACAAATGGAGTTCCCGACAAGGAAATGGCATTCATCGCATTATTTACCAAAGGCTTGCCAGCATGGATGCTGGGTTTGGTTTTGGTATTTTTTATGATTCCATTTATATCATCCGTTCAGAATAATCAGAACTGGGGAGGTTCATTGTTGATTGAAAATTTATACAAACATCACATCAACAAGAATGCCGATGAAAAAACCTATAGGAGAGCAGGGCTGATATCCATGCTTTATCTGTTGTTTTCAGCAACTTTAATTTCTATTTTCGCTGATTCACTTTTAGGAATGGTTAAGTTTCTCTTTGCAATTACAGCAGGCGTTGGTCCTGTATTTATACTTCGCTGGTATTGGTGGCGGATAAATGCCTGGTCGCAATTTTCTGCTATGGTTTCAGCACTTATTTACCCCGCTATTTTTGATATATTATATGATAAATATCAATTGTTTACGATATTTATTAACGCTACCGAAAATTATTTGAATCTGGATTATTATCCTGTAAAACTGATTGTATTAACTGTAATTGTTTGTATAACCTGGCTAACTGTTACTTTTTTAACCAAACCAACCGATGAGGCCGTATTAAAAACTTTTGTCGAAACCGTTAAACCCGGTGGATTCTGGAATCGTTTTCAAAACAAAGGAAAATTATTTTTTAAATACAGAGTTCTAGTATTTTTGCTTTTGTCGGTAAATGGAGTGATTACTTATATGATGTTCTGGAATTTTTTATTAGGAAAATATCTGCTTTTCTCATTTTTTTTCAGTATTTTTATCGTGATATTTTTTGTTGTTTACAGACTTATTAATAAAATTAATAAAAAACATGCCGAAACCCTTATATAACAGCTCAGCTTCAGCAATTTTAAAGCTAAAGGAGGAAATAAAGCATAAGTCAGGTTTTAAATTTGATTCCATTGAGGATTGTCATAAGCTTGCTCTTTCTATTGGCGAACTGCAAAAAGTTTATATTTCAGAACATACAATTGCCCGATTTTTCAAGGTGATAAATTCAAAAACAATACCTTCGCATTATACGCTTGATATCTTATCCGAATATTGTGGTTTTGGATGTTGGGATAAATTTTATAATTCAAATCATGAGTTGATTAAAGAAGGAGAACCCTCATTTACTGAAAATAGTTCACTCATATTACCTTTCCAAAATGATATTTTACTTATGAAATATTGCCTGGATGAGCATTGTTTTGCACCCGTTTTAAAATATCTGAATAGAATAGTTCCTGATTTATTGGAATCATTAAATAATGAAAACTGGATACTTGCCACAACAATTGGTTATGCAGTTAAAACAGATGGTCTGATCAGGAAAAAGTTAATTCCTGAAATTGTTAAAAAAGAGAAACTGAGAGAATTCTTTTTTAATTATTGGGTTGATACTGATGGATTATCTGTTTATTATGCGGATCTCATTAAGACACATTATCTAAAATATTTAAACCCGCAGGATTTAGATTATAAAAAGAATTATTATTGGGCAAATAGCATGATTATGCTTAATTATATCAAGACTGGTTATCTCAAGGAGTTTCTAAAAACAGCTTATCCCATTTTTAATCATCAAAAGGATGAATATAAGTGTTTTAATCATGCTGATGTTTATCCATTTGCCCGAATTCATGCATGCCATATTATGTATCAGTATTTTTCGCAAAAAGAGACACCAAATTCCTGGTATGAAACAAAGATTGCCTTTATTATTAATGAGATATATTCTTATCAGGGGATATACAGTGTTTTTTTTAATAAACCTGAAACAATTTTGCTTATTGTTCTGTCACAAATATTGGAAGCCCTTTATATTGTAAATAAGTCTGAATTGATTTTCATTTTCTATAAAGACATCGACAAAATTATTGAATCATCAATTTCAGATAACAAAATAGTTCAGGTATGGGGACATAATGATTTGCTGAAATTCCTTTACTATCTTCATTTATCGTTATATAATAATACAGATTTAAAAAAATTTAAATCCGGTATTTATGTTTTCTGTGATGGAATTTCAGTTAATAATCTTCCTGATAATCAGTTTGAAAACACATATTTAAATACGATGATTCAATCATTGTATTCCGAAAACATAGCTAATAAAGATGCGTTAATCAGTAATGCAAAAAATATGGCTATGAATCTGAAAAATCGTCAGTATCTTCGACAGATTCAGCAACTGAATCCGGATTTGTAATTTGATATCTGAAAAATCTAATACTTTTATTAATCAATTAATAAATTGCACAATTTCAAACAGGTAAAACGAATTTATTATCAGATTAATTTATTATCAGATTAATTTATGTAACTTTGTAAAAAAACAGAAATGCAATATTTAGATCCAAAAAACGATTTGACTTTTAAGAAAGTTTTCGGACAACATCCACATTTGCTCAAAAGCTTTCTGAATGCCCTTTTGCCATTGCCCGAAGGTTCATTTATAGAAAGTCTGGAATACCTGCCTTCAGAATTGGTGCCTGAAATTCCACTTTTAAAACATACAATAGTTGATGTAAGATGCAAAGATAATCGTGGAAGACATTTTATTGTAGAAATGCAAATGCATTGGACTATTGGCTTTATGCAAAGGGTATTATTTAATGCTTCAAAAG
Organism: uncultured Bacteroides sp.; assembly: GCA_964646395.1. GTDB lineage: Bacteria > Bacteroidota > Bacteroidia > Bacteroidales > JACABE01 > JACABE01. The sequence continues at coordinate 11,748 of CAZYEM010000018.1, read as the reverse complement.
CTTATGTAAAACAGTTAGACAGAGCTGAAGCCTATAAAATATTGCAACCTGTTTACGCTTTAAGTTTGGTAAATGAGATATTTGAACCTCAAAAACATGAATATTATCATCATTATCAAATTGTAAATATAGGTGATACCCAAAAGCAGATTGAAGGACTGGAATTTGTATTTGTAGAATTGCCTAAATTTAAAGCACAAAACATAACCGAAAAAAAGCTACAGGTATTATGGTTAAGGTTTTTAACCGAAATAGACGAAACTATGACCGAAATACCTGAGGAATTACTCAATACACCTGAGATAAAAGAAGCTCTTGAAAATTTGTTGGTAAGTGGATTTAGCAAAGCTGAGTTGGAAGGCTATGATAAATATTGGGATAGTATAAGAACTGAAAAAACACTTCAATCCGGATTTTTTGATAAAGGAAAAGCTGAAGGAAAAGTTGAAGGAAAAGCTGAAGGAAAAGCTGAAGTAGTCATAAATGCATTAAAACAAGGCATCTCAATTGATGTTATTGTTCAACTTACTGGTCTTTCAGAGAAAGAAATTTTAAAACTAAAGTAAGCAAATCTATAATTCGATTCAAAATCGAACTCTGGCTTTCTATAGTTGAATTCTATTGTGTGCTATACTTCTGTTGAGGTTTTAAAAAAAAGCACTTTCAAGTGAAACTTTTAACTAATTTCAACTCACAAATATTAGTTTTTAATGGTTTGAAACAATAAAAAAATCAGAAACTTTTTCCTACCTTTGCACCACTAAAAAATCGTTTCAAACAAATGCTTTTTACTAATCCATACTTTCTTTTCGGTCTGTTTTCAATAGCTATACCTATTGTAATCCACCTTTTTAACTTCAGGAGGTTCAGAAAGGTATATTTCTCAAATGTTAGTTTTCTTGAAGAGTTAAAAGTTCAAACCCAGAAATATTCCCGTCTGAAACATTTGTTGATATTAGCATTCAGGATACTTGCCATTGCCAGTTTGGTATTTGCATTTGCTCAGCCTTATTTGCCATCTTCAGAAAATCAGAAAGCCATAAAAGGGAAAAATACAGTAAGCATATTTATTGATAATTCATTTAGTATGCAGGCTGTTACCGATCAGGCTTTATTGCTCGATATTGCTAAAAATAAAGCCCGTGAAATAGTTTCAGCCTATTCAAATTCTGATGAATTTCAATTACTAACCCATGATTTTGAGGGCAAACATCAACGTCTTTACAATAAAGAAGAATTTCTGCAATTGCTGGATGAAACAGAGATTTCTCCTTCCGTTCGTAAGCTTCCTGAAATTATTAAACGTCAGCAAGATGCTGTTTCTATGGCTCCTCAATCGAATAAGGTTAGCTATATAATAAGTGATTTCCAAAAAAGTATAAGTATATTTAACCTTAATAATTTGGATACTTCTCTCATATCCTATCTCATTCCTGTAACTCCTCAAAAAGTTAATAATCTTTATATAGACAGTTGCTGGTATGAATCTCCTGTACTTCAGATTAATAAAAATGTAAAACTTAACGTAAAGATAAAGAATTCTTCAGATATTCCTTACGAAAAAGTGCCGTTAAAATTAATGGTTAATGGAAAGCAAAGAGCCATTGCAAGTGTGGATGTAAAAGAAAATGATGAGGTTACCATCAGCCTTTCCTACAAGATTAACGAAGGTGGAATACAAAGTGGTTTTGTCGAAATTACTGATTATCCAATTGTTTATGACGATAAATTTTACTTTTCATATAAAGTAGCAGAATTTATTCCTGTACTAATAATCAATGAGAAGGAAGATAATCAGTATCTTAACAAACTTTACAGTTTAGATTCGGTTTTTAAACTTACCAATACTACAGAGCGTAATATCGATATTGGTAGCTTTAAAACTATGGATTTGATTATCCTTAATGGATTGAAAAACATTTCTTCGGGACTGGCTCAGGAATTAAAAAGATTTACCGATAATGGAGGAAGTTTAATCATTTTTCCATCAAACGCAATAGATTTTGAAAGTTATAAACAGTTGTCCACCTTGCTTAACATTGATATTTATGAATCCAAAGACTCAACTGATACCAAAGTGGAACAGTTAAATATTAAGAATCCGGTTTTTGCCGATGTATTTGAAAAAATTCCAGAAAATATAGATCTTCCGTCTGTATTTTCATTTTACACTTTTGCAGGGAATAAATTTACTAATAAGGAATTTCTGCTCAAAATGTTAAATGCCAGAGATTTTTTTACTGCTACTGTTTCTGGTAAAGGAATCGTATATCAATCAGCAGTTCCGTTAGAAGCAAGCTGGAGTAATTTTCCAAGGCATGCAATCTTTGTACCCACTTTTTTTAATATCGCATTGCAAAGTCAACCTCAGAATTATCTTTTCTATACTATAGGAAATGATGACGCTATTGGTCTGAAAAACATAATATTAGATAAAGAAGAAACGCTTTTACTTAAAGGCGATCAGGCTGGTTTTGAAATTATACCTGAACACAAGAACAGGGAGAATAAGTTGGAAGTGTTGTTTCACAACCAAATAAAACTTGCAGGAAGTTATCATCTTTTTAAAAATAAGCAGGCAATAACTGATGTTTCTTTTAATTATGATAGAAATGAATCCAGACTTGATTTTTATTCAAACGATGAACTTAATAAACAAATAAAAGATAATCAATTAACTAATATAAAGTTAATTGAAACAAAAAATAAACACTTGGGAGAGTTAATAAAAGAAATTAATCAGGGTATTAAACTGTGGAAATTATTTGTTTTTTTAACTCTGATATTTTTATTGGGAGAAACGATTTTAATACGATTTTGGAAGTAGAAAACTATGGAAGAAAACAATGAAATAAGTGAAAGCGGTTTTATAAATGACGATTCTAATAAAGAAATCCGTAAAACCAAGCATTTATCGGGTATGTATCAGGATTGGTTCTTGGATTACGCTTCTTATGTTATCCTCGAACGTGCAGTACCCGAAGTTGTTGATGGATTAAAGCCAGTTCAGCGCCGTATTCTGCATGCCATGAAGGAGTTGGATGATGGTCGCTATAACAAGGTTGCCAACATAATAGGACATACCATGAAATATCATCCTCATGGGGATGCTTCTATTGGAGATGCGTTGGTTCAGCTTGGTCAAAAAGATTTATTGATTGATTGTCAGGGAAACTGGGGGAATGTCCACACTGGTGACAGTGCTGCAGCACCTCGTTATATTGAAGCCCGTTTATCAAAATTTGCCCTGGATGTTGCATTCAATCCAAAAACTACACGTTGGAAGCTATCTTATGATGGTAGAAATAAAGAACCTATGACTTTACCTGTAAAATTTCCCTTGTTGCTTACTCAGGGTGTTGAAGGTATTGCTGTTGGTTTGGCTTCTAAAATTCTTCCACATAATTTCAACGAACTTATTGATGCTTCCATAAATATATTAGAAGGAAAGGATTTTGAATTGTTTCCTGACTTTCTGACAGGTGGAATGGCTGATGTAACTAAATATAACGATGGACTCAGAGGTGGAAAGGTTAGGGTTAGAGCTAAGATTAATCAATTGGATAAGAAAACATTGGTTATATCGGAATTACCTTTTGGTATAACAACAACTTCTTTAATAGAATCCATTATAGTTGCCAACGATAAAGGCAAAATAAAAATAAGAAAAATTGATGATAATACAGCCAGAGACGTTGAAATCCTGATACATCTTTCACCTGGAATTTCACCGGATACAACAATTGATGCGCTGTATGCTTTTACAAATTGTGAAGTTTCAATTTCACCAAACTGCTGTATTATTGATGATGGGAAACCCAAATTTATAGGTGTAAGAGAAATATTAAAGATTTCTACATCAAATACGCTTGCTTTACTCAAGCTTGAACTGGATATTGAGAAAAGCGAACTTCAGGAGCAATGGCATTTCGTATCACTCGAACGCATCTTTATTGAAGAAGAAGTGTATAACGATATGAAAAAGTGCAAAACGGATGCAGAAATAAATGAAGCCATTGATTTAGGGTTAAAACCATTTACACAAAACTTAATCAGAGCAGTTACCCTTGAAGATATTCTCCGTTTGCGTAAAATTCCAATAGACCGTATTTCAAAATACAATTCAAATAAAGCTGATGATGTTTTAAAAGCTATAGAAGATGATATAAGGCAAGTTGAATATGACCTTGCTCATCTCATTGAATATGCTATTGCTTATTTTCAACGGATTCAGAAGAAATTTGGAAAAGGAAGGGAACGTAAAACTGAACTTCGCAATTTTGAAGTTATTGAAGCTTCAATGGTTGCAGTTGCCAATGAAAAACTATATGTAAATAAAGCAGAAGGTTTTGCAGGAACTGCTCTCAGGAAAGATGAATATGTTGGAGATTGTTCTGATATTGATGATATTATCGTTTTTAGAAATGATGGTACTTTTATAGTAACCAAGGTAGCTGAAAAAGTGTTTGTTGGTCAGAATATTCAGCATATTGCTGTTTTCCGTCGCAACGATGAACGCACCATTTACAATATGATATATCAGGATGGAAATAATGGGAGTGCCTATGTTAAAAGATTTGCTGTTGTAGGAATTACACGCGATAAGGAATATGATTTAACAAAAGGTTCAAAAGGAACCAAAGTATTATATTTTACAGCAAATCCAAATGGAGAAGCCGAAGTAGTTAAAATTATATTAAAACCAAAAAAAAAAAAAAAAAAGACATCTTTTGATTTCGATTTCAGTGAGTTGACAATTAAAGGAAGGGGTTCGATGGGCAATACGCTCACCAAACATTTAGTTAAAAAAGTAGCTCTTAAAGATGAAGGTGTTTCTACATTGGGAGCCAGAAATATATGGTATGATGAAACGGTAATGCGATTAAACACCGAAAGCAGAGGAATATATCTTGGTGCTTTTAAAGCAGATGATAAGATCATTACCATAATGAAATCAGGAAATTATAAACTGATGAATTTTGATTTGAGCAATCATTTTGAAGAGGATATGGTGATAATTGAAAAATATAATCCAGAGAAAATCATTTCTGTAGTTTATTATGATGGAGAAATTCAGAAAACATATATAAAACGATTCCAGATTGAAGAATCGGATAAAAAGCAGGACTTCCTCGGAGAACATCCCGATTCTTATGTATTTACGATTTCAAATGATTATCTTCCTCAGGTAGAGGTAGTTTATGATGATGTTAAAAATGGTAAACATTACGATAGTGAAACTGTATTATTAGCTGATTTTATTGCGGTTAAAGGATTCAAAGCAAAAGGGAAAAGACTTTCTGTCCATTTTGTTAAAGAAGTAATTATGCTTGATCCACTGCCTTATGAAAATGAAAATACAATTGAATTATCAACTGAAATAGAAGAAATTGCAACAGTACCCGATCCTTTTGAGGACTTTGGGAAAATAACGGAAAGAGGTACTCAAAGCGATGATGATGAACCCATTCAAATGACTTTGTTTTAGAAAATTAATAATTATATATAGATATGACAGACAATAAAGTATTAAAAGTAACCGATGATGTAAAATGGATTGGTGTATTGGATAAAGACATCGTAACATTTGATGTAGTTATGGAAACCAAATACGGTACTACTTATAATTCTTATTTTATCAATGCTGAAAAAAAAGCAATAGTAGAAACCACCAAAGAGAAATTCTGGGATACTTATCTGAACAAAATTAATCAGGTATGTAATCCATCAGAAATTGAGTATATTATACTCAATCACACAGAACCGGATCATTCAGGTAATGTAAAAAATTTATTAAAGATTGCTCCAAATGCTACTGTAGTTGGCAGTGGAAATGCAATCCGATATTTAAAAGATATTTTAGGAGAAGAATTTCCACATCTTATTGTAAAAGATGGAGATGTATTGGGATTAGGCAATAAAAAGATTAAATTTATGAGTGCACCTCATCTTCATTGGCCAGATACAATGTATTCGTATTTGATTGAAGATAAGGTTCTTTTTACGTGTGATTCGTTTGGAGCTCATTTTTGTGATGAAAGAATGTATGATACTGAGGTTGATAACTGGGATGAAGCTTTCAAGTATTATTTTGATGTAATTATGAAACCTTACAGCCGCTTTATGCTTAAGGCAATTGAAAAAATACGTCCTTTGGAAATTAATGCGATTTGTAATGGCCATGGACCCATTCTTACTCAAAATTGGAAAAGGTTTGTAGATATTACCGAAGAATATGCAAAGTTAGCTATTCAATTACCTGAAGACGGCAAAGTATTAATCACCTATGTGTCAGCTTATCAAAATACTAAGAGATTAGCTGAAAAGATTGCGGAAGGCATCGAACAAGGAGGAAACTTAAATGTTGAAGTTTGTGATATAGAAAAAATGTCAATTGGCGAAATAGACGAAAAAATTGCCAAAAGCAGTGCAATAATCGTTGGTTGTCCTACAATTAACCAAAATATTTTGCTCCCTGTTTATAGTTTGTTTGCTGTAATTAATCCATTACGTGATAAGGGTAAATTAGCCGGTGCTTTTGGTTCTTATGGCTGGAGTGGTGAAGGTGCAAAGATTATAGAAAGCAATCTTAGTAATTTGAAATTGGATTTTTTTGGAGAAAGCTTATTCATCAAATTTTCTCCTCACGAAGAGCAATTTGAAAAATGTATTGAATATGGTAAAGCTTTTGCTCAAAGAATGCATGAAAAGAAATAAATAATATGTTTTTTCGTTATTTTATCTAAAAATATTCAATTGAAAAATAATAAGACAAGAATATCCTTTTGGTTTTTAACGCTTTCAATACTTTTTATTTCTTGCAGTGTTGAAAGAGATCTTGCAAAGGAATTTGTTAGAAATAACAAGGATATTCCTGTTTTATTACAAATTACTGATAAAATAATTCTTACCAACGAAAAACTTAAAAAGATAAAGGGTTTCGATACGTTAAGTGTTGAAAAACAAGATTCATTATGGTTTACCAATACTTTATATCTTGATTCAATTAATGATGCTAAAATATTAAATCTTATTTTTAATAATATGGAAACCAAGTTAAAAGCTTATGGATTTCATGTTTATTCAATTGATGATATCGCTGTTTTTGATACCCTTTCCAAACGAAAATATTCCTTTAACATTGCTCAGGTGGAAATCTCTGAAGATGAATTTATTTACAGGGATGAAGAAGTTTTTTTTACAAATCTTATTTATTATCAGGATAATAAACTTAATATTATTAACATAAACAGTTGGTTTGAGTTTTCAGATATTTCAGAAAGAAACGAAAAGGTTTTTTATAATACTGCTTCATTCAGTGATTTATTAAATGGGAGTTTTGTAATGGATCAGCATGATTATTCAGTGTCCTACAAATACAATATTACACCCATTAAAGTAGATGAAATTTATTTACTGGCTTCAAAATCTGCTCAAAAGAATGCTGGTTTATTTTTCGATTACTTAATAAACCAATATATAAAAGAAAATTTACCTCATAATTTCACTAATGCAAAATATTTCTCGCTTGATCCGAATACTGGGTTTATATATAATAATGAAAATGAAAGATTTACAATAATTGAACCAGAATAGGATAATAACAAATCAGTTAAAAATGGAAAAGAAATTACTTCTAAAAGTCACATTTGCAATTGTTTTGATTGCTATTTCAATTTCGTGTGGTAAATCAAAAATAGAAATCAGACTCAATTTACAAAAAGAACAGAGTTTTCTGATGTTATTTCATACAGATATGAAAATGACTCAGAAATTTATGGGAATGCCAATTGAAATGGACATGAAAATGGACATGGATTTAAAATTTGAAAATACCGGACAGGATAATGACAGTAATTATTTAATGAAAGTTACTTATCAGGCATTAAAATATCAGATGAAAGCTCAAGGTCAACTCATTTCATTTAGCACCGAAAATGCATCTAATGATACACTTATGGATAAAGTGTTTAGAAATATTAAAGGAAAATCGTTTGATTTGAAAATCAGTAAATCAGGAAAAATCGTTGAAATATCAAAATTAGACAGTTTGTCAGATTATTTGTTTGGTAACATGAGCGATACGTCCAGAATGAAAGAATTTTCCGAATTGTTCAATAAAAATTTCGGAGAAGAATCTATCAGAAATAATTTCGGTATATTTTTTGGATTTTATCCGGAAAATCCAGTTTCAGTTGGAGATAAATGGATGAATACCACATCTGTAAAATCGTTTTTTGCATTAAATATTGAAAACAATTATCAATTGATTAACGACAATAATAATCTGTATGAAATTAGTGTTCAGTCGAATATGAAAACTGATATTAAAAATGAACAAGTTGAAATAAAGGGAATGCAAATGAAATTCAATATGAAAGGGACTCAATCTGGAAATATAAAAATAGACAAGAAAACTTCATGGATTACTGATTCTGAAGTTAAACAAAAAGTTACAGGTGATGCAATTATCTCAAAAGCGGGAATAGCAGGTGGAGGAAATTTTGCAATTCCATATTCTATGGAAAGTACAACTAAAATCTCATTAAAGAAATAAATAAAAAAGGATTCTGATCAGAATCCTTTTTTGTTTGTTATAATAGCTTAATCTTGTTGTATATTTGTAATAAATATCTTTTTTAAAAGTTATTTATATTAATTATCTTTAAATTATTTATCAAATATATATAAATTAAATTCATTTTTGTTTATTGTATAATTCATTAATATACAATAAATTATTAAATAATAATTAAATGATAGTAGTTGAACTTATTTATAATCTATCAATACTTATAGCTATTAGTATAATAGCGGGATTCTTTAATAAAAGATGGAATCGCAAGACCACCAAAGGTCAGATTATTCAAGGTTTCTTGTTCGGAATCACAGCAATAATAGGCATGATGCAACCATTTGAAATGTCAGAAGGAATTATTTTTGATGGTCGTTCAGTTATTTTAAGCTTATGTGCTCTTTTTTTTGGTCCTGTTTCCAGTATAATTGCTTCATCGCTTGCCATTTTTTATAGAATTTATCTTGGTGGTGGAGGTACAGTAATGGGTGTTTCTGTAATTATTGCATCAACAATCATTGGATTGGTTTATTTTTACTTAAGAAAATCAAAATCAGTTCCAATAAATTCAATTAATTTATTATTACTTGGGTTGGCTGTACATTTCGTAATGATTCTTCTGATGTTTACCTTACCTTCAAAGATGCAATTTATCACATTAAAAATTATTAGTTTAACAGTAATAATAGCATATCCTTTAGCTACGGTTTTAATTGGCAAAATCCTTAAAGATCAGGAAGATAATCAAAGAATGATAAAGGAAATCAAGGAAAGTGAAAACAAATACAGATTATTGGTTGAAAATCAATCGGATCTGGTTGTAAAAGTTGATTTAGAAGGCAGATTTTTATTTGTAAGTCAAAGCTATTGTGCTGTTTTTGGAAAATCAGAAAATGAATTAATTGGAAACATATTTCTTCCATTGGTTCATGAGGACGACAGGAAACCAACAATTGAAACCATGAAAACCCTATATCATCAGCCTTATAAATGTTACGTTGAACAAAGGGCATTAACAGCAAAGGGTTGGAGATGGTTTGGCTGGGCTGATAAAGCAGTTTTAAATGAAGAAGGAAATATTACTGAAATTATTGGAGTAGGAAGGGATATTACTGAACGTAAAGAGTATGAAGCTAAAATAAAGGAACTTAATGAGATGTTGGAAGAGAAGGTTCAAAAAAGGACTTCTCAATTAGAAGATGCAATTAAAGAATTGGAAGCATTTACATATTCTGTTTCTCATGACTTAAGAAGCCCTTTGCGAGCAATAGATGGTTTTTCCAGAATTATTGTTGAAGATTATTCGGAAAAGCTTGATGAAGAAGGAATAAGACTTTTAAATATCATACGTAGCAGTACAGCAAAAATGGATAATCTGATAAATGATTTATTATTGCTTTCTAAGACAAATAAAACCAGTCTGAAAATTGTAAAAACAAATATAGCTTCATTAGCAAATAGCGTTTATAATGAGATAGCAAATGAAGAGGTTGTTAAATTATTTAAGTTTAGCATTTTAGACCTGCCAATTGCTGATGCTGATTTTAATTTGATGCGTCAGGTTTTAACTAACTTACTGTCAAATGCCATAAAATATTCGATTCCAAAAGAAGAGAAGAGTATTGAAATTGGAGGATTCCGTAAAGAAAATGAAAATATCTATTATGTAAAAGACTTAGGGGTTGGTTTTAATGATCAATATATCAATAAATTATTCGGAGTATTTCAAAGACTGCATAACTCACATGAATTTGAGGGAACTGGAGTTGGATTGGCAATTGTAAAACGTATTGTTTTAAAACATGGAGGCAGAGTTTGGGCAGAAAGCAAAGTAAATGAAGGAGCTTGTTTTTGGTTTGCATTACCTGTTATCAATTAATGCTTATTCAAGTAATTGTAATAAATCCTCCTTGTTAAATTTATAAGTAGCATTTTTATTAATAAAAATGTCAGCTAAATTCTGTTTTTTCTCCTGAAGTTTGATAATTTTTTCTTCAATACTTCCCTTGCAAACAAAGCGATATGCAAAAACATTCTTAAATTGTCCAATTCTATGCGCTCTATTAATTGCCTGTAATTCAACAGCTGGATTCCACCATGGATCCAGTAAAAATACATAATCAGCGGTTGTTAAGTTAAGTCCAACTCCTCCAGCTTTTAATGAAATCAAAAAAATCTGATATTCAGGATTTTCATTGAAAAGTGAGATGTTCAGTTGTCTTTCATCTGTTTTCTGTTTGCCTGTTAATAAGCAGTGTTTTAATTTTTTTTCATCTAAAATCTCCGAAATAAGATTTAGATATTTTGTAAACTGAGAAAAAATCAAAACTTTATGCCCTTCAATTATAATATTCTCAAGTACATTAAGTATTTCGTCGGTTTTTCCTGAATCTTCCAAATAATCCTGTTCAGTTAATTTTGGATGATTTGCCAATAATCTTAATTTTGTTAAACCACTTAATATATGTGAATTGACTTTCTTCGTTTCTTTGCCTGAGATTTTTTCCAGAATAAAATTCCTGATTTCTGACTTACGGGTTTCATAAATAATCTGTTGATATTCACTCATTTCGCAATAGTGATAATTTATAGATAATTCGGGTAAATCTTTTGCAACATCTTCTTTCTGACGTCTTAAGATAAATGGTTTTACTAATCTTTTTAATTCTTCTGTTTGGGTTTGATCTGGATTAATTCCATTTTCCACTGTATTTACAAAATATTTTTTAAATTTTTGTTGGGTTCCTAATAATCCTTTATTAATCAAATTCATCTGCGACCATAAATCATTAATTGAATTTTCGATTGGAGTACCGGTCATTATAAGTTTGTAGAAAGAATCTATTGAAGATATAGCTCCATAGGTTATTGATTCTGAGTTTTTAACAAACTGACTTTCATCTAATATCAGATAAAAGAATTTGCTTTCTCTTAATTTTGTAATATCATTACTTGCTGTACGATAGGTTGTTAAAACTATATCAAAATTCAATAAAAAATCAGGATCTGAATTTCGGGCATTTCCATTGTAAATATAAAATTTTAAGTTGGGTGTAAATTTTTCAATTTCATTTACCCAATTGTAAATCAAACTTAATGGCATAACTACCAGCGACGTTTTTACTTCCTTTGTTTGTAATTGATTTCCATCAATATTGTTAAACAAACTTAAT
>CAZYEM010000017.1:0-26541 GCA_964646395.1 uncultured Bacteroides sp. | reverse complement strand
ATTTATTCTTGCTTATTTTCTTTCTCTTTATTTTCATTTTCTATATACTCTTTCTGATACTTATATTCTTCCAGAACATAATCCTGTTGCTCATCTGTAAGCAAATCCATCATCTCTTTTACTCTTATGTTTAATTCATTAACAGACTCAACTATCTCAGGTTTATCGTTAATTTCGTTTTCATAAGTTCTGAAAAAATCAACCATTCGCATATACATGCATATATTTGCTACCATTTCTTCATCAAGTTCTTCTTCCATACTATTGATTTTAAAGGTTATTAATTTTTTACAAATTTATTAATTTTATTGATAAAATATCGGCTAAATCAAACTTTTACTTGTTTTGGCAAAATGAATTATTCCTTCAATAAGAAAATCAATTTAAAAAACAATAAATTGAAATACTTTAAATACTTATGTGCCATATAAATTTTGCTAATAATGTAAAGTCTCCAAATTCAATAGTATTACCTTTCGTTTTTATTCGTTGGTTGATTACAAAATAAAAATCACTTCCTACTTTTGGTATCCAATTAATACGGTAATTAAGCAATATTTCTTCCGAAAGGTTATTCCATTGACCATAAATACTATTGTTGAGTTTTGGAGTAAAAGCATATTCAACTCTCGAACCAAATTCGTGCGTAATAAAACTACCCTGAGGCAATTGAATATCATTACGTGTCCAATCGGCAGTTATATTAAAATGCTTATTGGGATACCATTTTGCATTGATATACGTTTTTGTGCGTTTTCCATTATAAAAATCACCCCAGTTTAAATAAGTTCCCAAATAAAATTTTCGAGATTCATACGTATCAAATTGCAATTCATAATGATTATACCAATATTCACCTTTTGGAATTATAATATTACCAAAAATATTAAAATCATAAGGCATATTATCGAAATCACGCTGAATGTTGAATTCAAACGATTCGCCGCTTTTTGTCCTTAAACCTAACGGACGGATAACATATTGTGCATTTTCCACTGTTTTTGTATTATCCGATAAATAATAAATAACATCCATCGGCTTAAAAGATAATTGATGAACCCATGGAATCCATTTTGGGCGTGGTTTAAACTCAAGCGTTGAATAATACATATTGTAATTGCCACGCTGCCTGAAACCTATTTCAGGATTAAAACCATCCTGAGCTGTGCTTGTAACAAAATAATAGTTTATAAAATCATTCGGATAACTAAGATAAGCCTGATAAGCAATATTCTTTTTATTATTATCGCTTTTGGTCTGAGATTGAGCAATCTTACCACCAAGCATCAGATATTTATTTTTAAATATATTTGAAGTTATATAATTAAAATCGGCACCATACATGTAATTATAATGACCCCTTTCATTCTTTGCAGTTGAAATAATTCCGATATTCGATTTGTTGGAAATATCCTGCTTAATTCTGATAACTGTATAATTAACGGAAGGTATGCTATCTTTTGAAGCAGTTTGTAATGAAAGTATCCCAAAATTAGTACCTTTTTCTTTACCGGCAAGCTTTATTCCTCCAATTATCGGAATTTCAGTTCCCTGATAAATCCCAATCCGTCTGCTATAGAATCCCTCTGTTCCTCCTGCAATTGCAAATGCAAACAAGTCCTTACTTTCGATAAAAAACTCTCTTTTTTCGGGCATATATACAGAATATCTTGAAAGATTAACGGGAACTCTATCCGATTCAACCTGAGAAAAATCAGTATTTACCGTTACATTTAATTTTGTAGTTGGCGTAAAATGAATATTAATATCACTCCCAATTTTAAATGTTTTATCAGCATTAAGCGAAGGTTGCTTCATAAATCCACTGGTAATAAATGGCTTTATTTCTGCAAGTTGCTTACTTTTAATATTATTAAGCCCAGCTAAAGTTCCTCCTTGAGAAATCTTAAAAACATTGTAATCTCTCGACCAACCTTGCCAGGATGCCTGTTCTTTTTTCCAACGGATATTACGTTCAATATTTAATCCCCAGATGTGAGATTCGTGGTTTTTGAATTTCATAGTAGAAAAAGGAATTTCCAGTTCGGCAAACCACCCACTATCAGTTCGAGTAACACTAACGTCCCAAACACCATTCCAATCCTCGTTCCAACCATTTCCTTCATCTGTAATAATAGCATCTCCTCTTGCACCATTTGGATTTACTACAAATAAATAAGCATTTCTGTTGTCGTTAAAAGTACTGATTACAATTTCGAAATTATCCGAAGTTCCCCATCTTCCGTCCCTTGCCATATCTTTTGCCAGAATTTTCTCAGGATGCGAATCAAAACCCCACAATCCAATATACAATGTATTGTTATTATATAAAATGGCAACTTCGGTTTTTTCCGAAACCGGCTTACCTTCTTCTGGTTCTCTTTGTTTGAAATTATTAATGTGTTGAGCTGTTTTCCAAGCATCTTCATTTAAAATTCCATCTCGTTTTATTTTTTGGTCGGTATAAGTAGAATACAAAGTATCAGGTTTACTCTTTTGAGCAAATGAGATTATAGGTGAAAAAAGAAAGAAAATAGGGAATAAATAAACAATTAACTTAATCTTTAATAACTTATATCCTTGTATTAATAAAACTTTTATTTTCATTGAAATTTCAAAATAGTGTTATCAGACTTTTTTTAATTATTTCTTTTTAAATTAATTTCTCTTTTCCTAAATAGATAAAGATTATTTTGGATTTCCATCTCCTGATTTTGTATTTCCAAACTCCATCAGATAAGCTTTAATAAAATCATCCAGATCACCATCCATTATAGCCTGCACATTAGACGTTTCCATTCCTGTACGTAAATCTTTCACCATTTTATATGGATGCATGACATAACTGCGAATTTGCGAACCCCACTCAATCCTTTTTTTACCACTTTCAATTACTTCAATCTTTTCTCGTTTCTTGCGAAGTTCAATTTCGTATAATTGAGACTTAAGCATTTGCAAAGCTTTTTCACGGTTTTGTCCCTGCGAACGGGTAGCCTGACATTCTATTATAATGCCAGAAGGTTCATGTTTTAAACGAACAGCAGTTTCAACCTTGTTTACATTCTGTCCGCCTGGCCCACCCGAACGGAAAGTATCCCAGCTTATGTCGCCCGGATTTATATCTATTTCAATATTTTCATCAATTATTGGATAAGCATACACCGAAGCAAATGAAGTATGTCGTTTGTTGGCAGAATCAAATGGAGACAATCGAACTAAACGATGTACGCCATTTTCTCCTTTTAAATTTCCATAAGCAAAATCACCTTCAAACTCAAGTGTTGCCGATTTAAATCCTGCAATATCACCTTCCTGAATATCGATGGTTGTAATTTTATGATTGTTGCGTTCGCCCCAGCGGATATACATACGCATCAGCATTTCTGCCCAATCCTGACTTTCGGTTCCACCAGCTCCTGAATTTATTGTAACAATGGCTCCCAAACGGTCTTCTTCTCCGCTTAGCATATTTTTAAACTCTAGCTTTTCGACTAATTTTAAGGTAGATGCATATTGAGATTCTATTTCTGCTTCTGTAGCTTCACCCATTTCAAAAAACTCAACAAACATTTTGAAATCTTCAAAACTCTTTTGAGTTTCATCATAAGCATCTGTCCAAACTCGTTTATCGCGTATGCTTTTCAAAACCAATTCTGCCTTTTTGGAATCATTCCAGAAATCAGGTTCCAACGTAATCTTAACTTCTTCTGCTATTAAATCCAGTTTATTATCAACGTCAAAGAAACCTCCTCAGGTCACCGACTCTCTTTTCCAAATCTTTAAGTACTTCAGGTATAATCATGATGTTTGTTCAATTAATTTGCAAACCTACGAATTTTTTTAAGTACTTCCATTAATGAATCAGCTTATTTTTGAAAGTAAAACTTCATTTAAAAGCAGATTCCCGATTTACTGAATAGCTTTTCTGGCTTTTAATATATATTTGGCAGTATCCAAAGGACTAATACCTTTATACGACCTAATAACACCTTGCTCGTCATTACATGGTTTATAAGAATGAAATTTAGTTGAGATTTTAGCTTTACCACCAGAACGGGAACTAAGTTTTACCGGGAAATCAAGTGATGTAGCAACTGGAATTAAGCCTGTTAAAACAAATTTGCCATTCTCGATATGCGGACTATCAAAACTCCCTCTCATTTGTGTAATATCACTTGTAATTATCCCAAGCAAATCTTCAGGAGCAGAGATACGAAAAGAATGGATAGGTTCTAATAGTGTTGTTCCTGTATTTACCAACCCATTCATTATACCCATAGGAGTTGCTATTGAAAAATCGCCTGGTCGTGAATGCATTACATGATCTTCACCATCTATTAACGTGATTTTTATATCTGTAACTTCCCAGCCTTTTATTCCTTGTTGCAATGCTATCGGAATGGTTCGCAAAACTTCATTCTGATATTTTTGCTGAATACTGTTAACACCAACATTGCTTTTATATTCAATGCCACTTCCGGTTTCGGCAGGTTCTATCAAAAATTTTATAATTGCCCAGCAAGGTTTTGGCATCCAGTATTGAACAAAACCTTCACCAATTTTTGCAGGTGTTTCTTTATAAATAACTGTTGGATTTTGAAAACTTGCATTGATTCCAAATCTATCCTGAAAAATTCTTTCCAGCACTTCAATTTGTATCCAACCCATTATTTTTACATTGAGTTCGCGATCTTCTTTTAACCATTCAAATTCAAGGGCAGGATCTTCGCTGGAAAGTTCAGTTAAAGCTGATGCTAAAGCCGGATAATCGCTTTCCTTTTCTGCTTTCACCTGAACTGTAAGTAATGGATGATGAAGACTGATATGTTTGCGTATTTCATCAGTAATTTCACCAAGTACATCACCAACCTGAGCATCATTTAATCCGCAAATACCAGCTATATCACCAGCTCTAACGTTACTGACAATCTCAAACTTTCCAGATATGGATTTTCTTATCTGTATAACTTTTAATTCTGTTTGACGGGTCGCATTTTTAATTATTTCACGATTTGAAATACTGCCATTGAACACTTTAACATTGGCTATTTTTCCCATTGTTTTATCATATTCAATACTATATACGAGTGCAGAAAGCGGTAAATCACAATTCCCTTTCGGAGAAGGTAAATAGTTAATTATTGAATCGAGCAAAAACTCCATACCTAAGCTGTTTTTAGCTGATCCAAGAAATATTGGAACAATCTTATTTGTTATAATCAAATTTTTAAGTGACTGATTAAGAATTTCATAAGAAATAATTTCAGCGTTAAGATACTTTTCAAGAACAATTTCGTCTTGATTGGCAATAACTTCAACAATCACTTCATTAAAATTCGATTTATCAAAAAGCGGAGAAATCTGAACATTATTACTCCCCTCATTTGAAACGTTTTGCATTACAACAATATCCTTACATAGTTCTTTTTTTATATCTTTTATTACAGCTTCAGAATCAGCTCCTACCCTATCGCATTTATTAATAAAAATTATACAAGGAATTTGATTTATTTTCAATGCATTCCAAAGTGTTTCGGTATGAGCCTGAATACCTTCTACAGCAGAAATTACTAAAACTGCACCATCAATAATTCTCAGTATTCTTTCCACATCTGCTGAAAAATCAATATGACCTGGTGTATCTATCAAATTGATTTGTGTTTGATTCCATGTAAAATAAGTTTGAGCTGATCGTACGGAAATTCCTCTTTCTTTTTCCACATTCAGAAAATCAGTCTGCGATGTTCCGTTATCAACACTACCAAGCTTTTTTGTTATACCACCAAGATACAGAAAATTTTCTGTAATAGTGGTTTTGCCTGCATCGGCATGAGCTAAAATAGCAATATTACGGATTGGAATGGTCATTTGATTGTTTTTGGTAAAAATAATTCAAAATTTTGAAATACTTCAATTAGCAAGAAATTTAAGGATTAACTTTAAAATAATTAAGCAAGATCGCAGCTTTAGCTTTTCCGACAAGCTTTTGCAAATCTTCTTCACTTGCTTTTTGAATGTTTTTTACTGATTTGAATTTTCTGAGCAAGGTTTGAGCAGTAGTAAAACCAATGCCTTCAATTTCAGTTAAAACCGACTTAATTGTGCCTTTATCTCTTTTGCTGCGATGATGGGTAATACCAAATCGATGTGCTTCGTCGCGCATCTGTTGAATAACTTTCAATGTTTCAGATTTTTTATCAAGATACATTGGGATGGAATCTTCAGGATAATAGATTTCTTCCAGTTTTTTTGCAATACCAATAATGCTGATTTTTCCTCTTAAACCTAAGCTTTCAAGACTTTTAAGTGCCGAACTTAATTGACCTTTGCCACCATCAACCACAATAAGTTGTGGCAAGGGTTGTTCCTCATTAAGCAAACGATGGTAACGTCTGTATATCACCTCTTCCATCGAAGCAAAATCGTTAGGACCTTCTACTGTTTTAATATTATAATGCCTGTATTCTTTTTTTTCGGGTCTTGCATTTTTAAATACCACCATGGCTGAAACCGGATAAGTACCCTGAATATTTGAGTTATCAAAACATTCAATATATTCGGGTAACTGATTTAATCTTAAATCTTTCATCATCTGATTCAGTATTCTTTTCGAATGTCTTTCGGGATCTACCAGATCTTTTTGCTTTTGTTTATCTAATTTGTAAAATTTGGCATTACGTTCCGATAAATCGAGCAACTGTTTTTTGTCACCACGCTGCGGAACTGTTAATTCGATTTTTGGCCATTCAATATCTAAGGAAAAAGGAACAATAATTTCACGTGAATTGCTGTTGAATCTTTGCCGCAAATCTATAATGGCAATAATTAATAATTCTTCTGGTGTTTCGTCGAGTTTCTTTTTTAGTTCAACTGTATGAGTCTGAACGATAGCACCATCAATAACTTTCAGAAAATTAACATAACCAGTATTTTCATCGGTAACAATCGTAAAAACATCTACATTTTCAATATTCGGATTTACAATGGTTGATTTGCTTTTATAATTTCCCAAATGCTCTATTTTTTCCTTAATAATATGAGCTTTTTCAAATTCAAGTATTTCGGCATAATTCATCATTTTAGCCTTAAGTTGCTTCAGTACATTGGAAATATTACCTTTAATAATTTCAGTTATTTCAGTAATAGTTTGATTGTAATCTTCTTCAAGCTGAAATCCTTCACATGGACCTTTGCAGTTTTTAATATGATATTCGAGGCAAACCTTATATTTTCCATTTTTGATAGCCCCATCAGTAAGATTTAGTTTGCAATTTCTTATTTGATAAAGCTGGCGAATAAGTTCCAGTAATGTATTCATCATCCTCACCGACGCATAAGGTCCAAAATATTGAGAACCATCTTTAAGCACATATCTTGTTGGAAAAATACGTGGAAATGGCTCGTTTTTAATACAAATCCATGGATACGTTTTGTCATCCTTCAACATTACATTATACCGAGGTTGATATTTCTTTATCAGATTGTTTTCCAAAAGTAAAGCATCCAATTCGGTGTCAACAATCATAAAATGAATATCGGAAATCTTGCGAACCAAAACTCCTATTTTCCCATTTTCAAAATTATCTTTATTAAAGTAAGAACTTACCCTTTTTTTAAGATTTTTGGCTTTGCCAATATAAATAATAGCTCCTTTATCATCAAAATACTGATAAATACCTGGTTTTTCGGGTAACGATTGAAGTATCGATTTTATTTTATCTGTGTATTTTGGTTGAGTAAGCATTAATTTTAAATTATTATTCTTTTTCCTTCTTAGGGGAAACTTTTTCCACTATTACTCCAAAATCCATCAAACCAACAACATCATAATAATCCATCAGATTATCTATTTGAAATTTGTATGTTCCTTCTTTGTTAAATGACATATTTTCTTTTACCAGTAATTTTAAATCCCATAAATCACCGGCACCTTCACCCAAAAATTTACCTTCACTATCTTTTACTTTAAAAGTATGAACGGTAGTACGTTCTTCGCCTTCTGGAGAATAAATTGTGAAATTGGTTTTAAGGTCATCATAAGGATATTGGGTTATGTGGCGACAGGTAAAATAAACATTATATTCTGATTTAATATCGTTTATAGGTATTTCAAAAAGCAATGGTTTTAGCCTGTTCCATGTATAATTTGGGAAATCCTGACGTTGTTCAAAAACTTTTCCCTTACTGCAAGCAGCAATTAAAAATATGCCTAGTATTAAAATAAAAACATTTTTTTTCATATCAGATTAATTATTAAGTTAAACTTTTTCTTTTTTGGGAAATGCCAAAGAAGCTAATACGCTAATTACCAAAATAGCTAAAACAACATATAAGGAATGAGCTGTTGTGAAACCAATTTCTTTTAACCAATCGTGAATAATCATTTTTACTCCAATAAAAGTTAACAAAGCAGCCAATCCTACTTTTAGATAATGGAATTTGTCCATAACATTACTCAATAAGAAAAACAATGAACGTAATCCTATGATTGCAAATATATTAGAAAAGAAAACAATATAAGGATCTTTGGTTATAGAGAAAATGGCAGGAACAGAATCAACAGCAAAAATAACATCGGTAAATTCTATAACTAAAAGTACAATAAATAAGGGTGTAATATAAGTTATTCCAGCTTTTCTAACAAAAAAATTCTGCTTTACATATCGAGGATAAACAGAAAAATATTTGGAAGCAAATTTCACAACTGGATGTTTATGCGTTTCCATTTTTTCTTCTTTATTTCTGGTAATAAACATCTTAACACCAGTAAAGATTAATAAACCACCAAAAACGTATAAAATCCAGGCAAATTCCTGAATTAATGCAGCACTTAGGAAAATGAATATAAAACGCATGATAATGGCTCCGATAATTCCCCAGAACAATACTCTTTTATAGTATTTTTGTTGTACTCCAAAAGCGAGGAAAATAAGAATCATAACAAAAACATTATCAACAGAAAGTGCATATTCAATAAGATAACCTGTAATATATTCCAACGATAAGTTATTTCGATATATCTGTATAGCAGTTTCAAAATCAAGACCTTCTATTTTAATTTGATGATCATGAATTTTTGTTATATATTTTAATCTTTCCATGCTATCAATACCATGTATCCAATCACCATGAATTTTTATAATAAAGTAAAAAATTATAGAAATTGCTACCCAAACAACAGTCCAGGAAATAGATTCCTTAAAAGAAATTATATGACTATTTTTACCAACTACTCCTAAATCAATATACATCATAAGCCCTATAAAAGCCAGAAATATTGAAAAAAAGATGATTTCATTCCAATTCATAGTATTTTTTTATTAAGCTGCAAAAATAATTATTTAAAATGTATTTTTAGTACGTTGATTTAAATAAACAAAAAAGTCATCAATGGTTTTGATGACTTTTTTAATAAATCTACCTTAAAATACTAATTAACAACTACTTTTTTTCATTAGTTAATTTAAATTTAATTGGTAAATTAAACTGAACCCTAACAGCTTTACCCTTCTGAGTTCCGGGTTTCCACTTTTTCGACATTAGTTTTACTACCCTGATTGCTTCATTGTCTAAAGAAACATTTACACCTCGTATTGCTTTCACTTCACTTACTGTTCCATCCTTTTCAACAATAAAACTTACATAAACTGTTCCTTCGATTCCATTTTTTTTGTCATTTTCCGGATAATTTACGTTTTTGAGAAGAAAATCAGTCATCGCTTTTTGACCTCCAATATACTCAGGTTGATTTTCCACAACCATAAAAACTTCCTCTTTTGATTGAGGAACAGAAGCTAAAACAGGAACAATCTTTGAAGATTCAGGTTTTAGATTCACAGCATACGATTTCTCGATTTGAATTGAAGGAATTAACCAAAGTATTCCTATCACAGGAATTACCAATGCATATTTAATTAAAGATGAATTGGTTGATTTTTGTTTTGACATCATAATCATGCGTTTTTTAATTAATGAATTAAACTTATTACTTGGTTTAAAATCTTTTATGCCCGTTGCAACTGAAAGCATAAGTGATTGATAACCCTTTTTGTCGCATCCTTTACTGATTACGCCTTCGTCAGCTAAATATTCGTGTATTTCACGGAAAGAAGCTTTGTACAACCATATAAAAGGGTTGAACCAATGAAAGATACAAACTATTTCAACCAACAGAATATCCAATGTATGAAATTGATTAACATGTACACTTTCATGTAAAATGATTTTGTCAATATCATCAATGCAATTATTTTTGTTGATAAAAATTAAATTAAAAAAAGAAAAAGGGGGATGATCATCCGTATATATAATGGTTGAATTTGTTTTATAATTACTTGAAATAATGTATAATCTGAGAATTTGCAAGATTTGGAAAAGCAATCTTATCAATAAAATCCCTGTAATAAAAAAGTAAAAATCTATAATTAATGAAATAATATTATAACCTGCTATATTTATTTGCTTTGGAATATCCTGATAAAAAGTAATCTCTGGTAATAAAATTGTATTTATTGTATTTCCCCCTGAAAATGAAATTATTTTCATTAAAACCGGAAACAGTAAACACGAAATCAGTATTGAAACCAAAAGAAATATTCTATTAAGTTTAAAATACATTTCATTTTTAAATAAAAAGCGATAAAGAGCAATTAATAAACTTAAATAAATGCTTGATTTTAATATATATTCTATGAAAGTTTCCATGATATTTATTTTTTTTGTTTTATAATCTCATCATCAAGCAAAACACGAAGATCTTCTAATTCTTTCAGCGACAATTGTTTATCTGTTGCAAAAAAAGAAACTAATTGCTGAAATGAATTGCTGAAATAATTTTTAACTACATTACCCATTAATTCATTACGATAGTCTTCTTTTGCAACTAAAGGAAAATATTCATGGGTTTTTCCGTAGGCTTTATAGCTTAGAAATTTTTTCTTCTCCAGTATTCTAACAATAGTTGAAACCGTATTATATGCTGGTTTAGGCTCTTCAATTTTATCAAGAATATCTTTAACAAAACCTTGCTTTATATCCCAGATTATCTGCATTATTTGTTCTTCAGCTTTTGTAAGTTCTTTCATTATTTTTAATATTTAAAATTAAACCACAAAGATATAACTAAAAACGTAGTTGATTAACTAATATTGTAGTTATTTTGTTAAAAAATCAATTATTTTATAAAATTTAATATATAACACTGAATTTCAATAAATATAAAGACGAAAAACAAACTAGATTTGGAACTTTTTTTTAATTAGTTCGTATATAGCTAATTATTCAAATACGTTTATTTATAGAATGAATTTTACCGGCTTATTACTATTTCCAATTACTGTTATATATGGTTTTATAGTTTATTTAAGAAATAAACTATTTGATTTTGGTATTCTTAAGTCTAGAAAATTTAATTTTCCAATTATTTCTGTTGGAAATCTAAGTATGGGAGGAACAGGAAAAACTCCTCAGATTGAATATTTAATAAGATTATTAAAAAAAGATTTTAGAATTGCCACATTAAGTAGAGGTTACGGAAGAAAAAGCAAAGGTTTTATGCTCGTTGACGAAAAATCAAATTCGATAATAGCTGGCGATGAACCTATGCAATACCGAACAAAATTTCCTGAAATTACAGTAGCTTTGGATGAAAAAAGAGTAAATGGCGTAAATAGGATTTTTAATGAAAAACCAGAAACTGAAGTTATCTTATTGGATGATGCATTTCAGCACCGATATATAAAATCTGGTTTATCTATTTTATTAACTGATTTCTACAAACCATTTTCTCATGATTATATATTTCCATCCGGCACACTAAGAGAAGCGAGAAATAATATGCAACGTGCAAATATTATTGTAGTTACAAAAAGTCCTCGTATTTTATCTCCTATAACTCGCAAATCAATGGAAGAAGAAATGAAAATAAAATCATTTCAAAAAGTGTATTATTCTTATATTGAATATGGTAAATTAATTCCTTTAAATGCTTACTCTGAAAAACTTAATTATTGCAAAATTTCAACTATATTAATGATTGCAGGTATAGCAAATCCTTATCCTCTTGAAGAACAACTAAAAACAATGGCAGATAATGTAGAAAGTATTATTTTTAAAGATCATTTTCAATTTGAACAAAATGATGCCATTAAAATAAAAAAAAGTTTTGATGCTATTTTCTCTAAAAATAAGATAATTGTAACTACCGAAAAAGATGCCATGCGAATAAAAGATACCGACTTACTGAAAAATTTTGTAGATTTGCCGTTCTTTTATTTGCCAATAGAAGTAAGATTTCATAAAAATGATAAAGAAAAGTTTGATAAACAAATAATTGACTATGTTAGAAAAAATAAACCAAACCACTGAATTTATTCAAAAACAAATTAATTTTGAACCGGAAATAGGAATTATATTAGGCACAGGATTAGGTAATCTTACAAGCGAAATAGATATTAAATATAAAATACCTTATTCGGAAATACCAAACTTTCCAGTTTCTACAGTTGAAGGACATAGCGGACAACTAATCTTTGGCATACTGGGAAACAAGAAAGTAGTTGCCATGCAAGGTCGTTTTCACTACTATGAAGGATATACTATGAAAGAAGTAACTTTCCCTATTCGTGTATTGAAAATGCTTGGAATTAAATTGTTGATACTTTCAAATGCTAGTGGAGGTGTAAATCCGGATTTTAAGGTTGGTGATATGATGATTATAACCGACCATATAAATATGATGGGTGACAATCCATTACTAGGGAAAAATGATGATAGACTAGGACCACGTTTCCCCGATATGCATATTCCTTACGATAAATCATTAATCGAAAAAGGAATCGAAATCTCTAAAAAATACAATGTTAATTATCAATTAGGTGTTTATGTAGGTGTTACAGGGCCAACTTACGAAACACCGGCAGAATATAAACTATTCAGGATAATTGGTGGTGATGCAGTTGGAATGTCAACAGTACCTGAGGTTATAGTTGCCCGACATTGCAATATTCCATGCTTTGCAGTTTCAGTAATTACCGATTTGGGAGTTGAAGGTATGATTATGGAAATCTCTCATCAGGAAGTTATTGCAGCAGCTAAAGCTGCTGAGCCCAAAATGACTCAAGTAATTAAAGAACTCATAGCTACTGTTGTACTATAAAAAATATTTGTTTTATTTAAAAAAGCCTGAAAAAAATATTTTCAGGCTTTTTTTATACCGATAAAAACAACCCTTTTATCGAAAAGATTTGTAGTATGCATTAAAAGTACTAATTTTGTTTAAATTAATTTAATACCATATTAAAGATGCAAAACAAAAAAAATTGGATAATGTATTGCTTTATATTTTTCATAAGCATTTCATTACAAGCACAAAAAGTTTATAAGTACGAATCAGTACCTACTGATCCGCTCAAAGCAAGAATTTATACGTTAGACAATGGGCTAAAAGTTTATTTGTCAGTTTATAAGAATGCTCCAAGAATTCAGGCCTATGTGTCTGTTAAGGTTGGAAGCAAAAACGACCCGAAAGAAACAACTGGTCTTGCCCATTATTTTGAACACATGATGTTTAAAGGCACCCCTGATTTTGGAACATCCGATTGGGCAAAAGAAGAACCTTTAATTGCTCAGATTGAAGCTTTATTTGAAAAATACAGAATCGAAAAAGACAACTCAAAACGTGCAGAAATCTATCATTTAATTGATAGTATTTCTTATGAAGCATCAAAAATTGCAATCCCCAATGAATATGATAAATTAATGAAAGCAATTGGTTCTCAAGGGACCAATGCAGGAACTTCAAATGATTATACCGTATATATTGAAGATATTCCATCCAATCAACTTGAAAATTGGGCAATAATTCAGGCAAATCGTTTTAATCATCCCGTTTTAAGACTATTCCATACAGAATTGGAAACAGTTTATGAAGAAAAAAACATGTCCCTTACAAACGATGGTCGTAAAGCCAACGAAGCAATGATGGCTGGATTATATCCTAATCACCCTTATGGAACACAAACAACTTTAGGAGATGCGGAACATTTAAAAAATCCATCAATGAAAAATATACGTGAATTTTTCGCTAAATATTATGTGCCTAATAATATGGCTGTTGTAATGTCAGGTGATTTTGATCCAGATGAAACTATTAAAATAATTGATAAATATTTTGGTAAATTAAAACGTGGAAACCCACAACCATTGGTATTTAAAGCCGAAAAACCTATCACCGAACCAGTGATTAAAGATATTATTGGACAAGAGGCAGAAAATGTAAGATTAGCATGGCGTTTTGGAAATGTCAATTCACAAGACGCATTATTAATTGATATGATTAGTAAAATGCTCTCAAATGGAAAAGCAGGAATTATTGATGTAAACATTGAACAAAAACAAAAAACCATGGCTGCTGGTGCATATCCCTACCAGTTAGTTGATTATGGGTCTTTGGTTTTATATGGAAATCCCAAAACAAACCAAACATTAGATGAAGTAAAAGATTTGTTGTTACAACAAATTGATAGTTTGAAAAGTGGAAGATTCCCTAATTCACTTATCGAAGCTACTATCAACAATCTGAAATTAGGTGAATTAAAAAGATATGAATCAAATGCCAGTAGGGTTAGAGCTATGTCTTCTGCTTTTTTAAATAATACTTCCTGGGCAAAATCTGTAGCTTATATCAATGATTTAAGTAAAGTTACTAAAAAAGAAATAATAGATTTTGCAAATAAGAATCTAAGAAATAATTACGTTTTGGTTTACAAACGTCAGGGAAAACCAGAAGAAATTGCAAAAGTAAATAAACCTGCAATTACTCCTATTTTTATTAATAGAAAAGCTGAATCAGCATTTCTTAAAACTATAAAAAGTAATCAGGTAAAAGAAATTAAACCTGTATTTTTGGATTATTCAAAAGATTTAACAATACGGAAATTGGGGAATACACGCATTTTATATAAAGAAAACACGGAAAACAATACATTCAACTTATATTATTATTTCAAAATGGGCAGCTATAATGATTTAACGATGGATATGGCCGTTTCTTATTTAAGTTATTTAGGTACAAACAAATACACTCTCGAGCAAATAAACAGAGAATTTTATAATCTGGCTTGTAGTTTTAATGTTTCAAACGGAAACGATGAAACGTATGTATCTATAAGTGGATTGAGTGAAAATATGGAAAAAGCAGTTTCTTTATTAGAGGAACTGATGGCAAATGCTAAACCAGATCAAAAAGCATTAGACAATCTGGTTTCTGATATTTTGAAATCCAGAAAAGATGCTAAAGCAAACCAACAAAATAACTTTAAAGCTATTGTAGATTATGCAACCTATGGTGAAAAATCTCCAGGCAAATATATGCTTACCGAAGCTGAAATGAAAGCATTAAAGGCCGAACAATTGGTTCAAAAGATAAAAGGATTGCTAAACTATTCTCATGAGATATTATATTATGGAAATACAACTCCGGAAAAACTGGAAGCATTGCTTACAAAATATCACAAAATTCCAGCTCAGTTTATTCCTTATTCTTTACCTGTTAAATTTATTCCTTTGGAAACAAATGAAAATAAAATTTTCTTTGCTAATTATGAATCAAAACAATCTTACTTACAAACAATTACAAGAGGTGGATTATTTGATGAAAAAATGTCACCAGAAATAAGCTTATATAATGCATATTTTGGAGGAAGTATGAATTCTATTGTTTTTCAGGAATTAAGAGAAAAACGTTCATTGGCATATACTGCCCGTTCAGCATACAATACACCAGGCGATCCTGACAAATATTACACAAATACTGGATTTATTGCTACTCAAAATGATAAAGTAATTGATGCTTTTGATGCTTATAACGATTTATTCAATAATATGCCACTTGCCGAAAATGCCTTTAATCTGTCGAAAGAAGCAATAATTTCGAAAATAAATACTGAAAGAATCACAAAAATGGGTGTAATCTGGAATTATCTGAATGCTCAGAAATTTAATCAAACCTACGATGTTCGCAAGGATATCTATACAAAAACTTCTACCATGTCATTAAATGATGTAAAAATATTCAACGAAAATTATATTAAAAACAAAACCAAAACTTATGTAATACTTGGTAAAGAATCAGATATGAAATTTAATACCCTTGAGAAATACGGCTCAGTTAAAAAATTAACACAAGAAGAAATATTTGGATATTAAGTTTTATCAGTATGAAAAGAACAGTCATTAATTTATAATGGCTGTTCTTTTTTAAAAAATGCAATATATAAACATAGAAATCAACCTTTTAATTATTAATAATAAATTATTTATTTCTCCTTTATTCCTGTTTTTATTTATTTCAAAAAAGAAATTACCGAAACTAATATTTACTTGGATTTAAAAATAAGGCTATAATGATACAGTGAGTTATTATAGGACTATTATTGATAATTTTATATTTATCTGTATGTCTGACAATTTGATTTATATAACACTAGCGGTGAGTTATAATAACCCACTATATTTGTTTTTCTTTTTTTACCAAAAAATATTAAAACACGGAATATCAAGTACTAAAAACTTTGGCATACATTTTGCATATATATTATTGCTTATTCAAAATAAGTTAATAATTTTATATTTTATCTTTTATCTTCGAGGGGTTGGGGGCTGTCTATTTAGGCAGCCCTTTTTTTTTCATAAATAGTTAAGTTTTGTATTCAACTAATAGTTAAATTTATGTCAACTAATAATATTAAAATATCTGGCAATATTGTAGATGTAGTTGCTAAACGTATATTTAAAGGAATAATATCAATTGAAAATAAAAAAATAATTTCAATTGAAGAAAATGCAAACGTAGAAAATCAATATATTTTACCAGGATTAATTGATTCTCATGTACATATAGAAAGCTCAATGATTATCCCATCGGAATTTGCAAGATTGGCTGTAATACATGGAACTGTTGCAACAGTTTCTGATCCACATGAAATCGGAAATGTATTGGGAATGCAGGGTGTTAACTTTATGATAGAAAATGGCAAAAAAGTTCCTTTTAAATTCTTTTTCGGAGCACCATCCTGTGTGCCAGCCACTCCTTTTGAAACTTCCGGTGCAAGTATTGATGCTGAAGAAATTGAACAATTAATGTCAAACCCTGAAATAAAATATTTATCAGAAATGATGAATTTTCCTGGTGTGCTTTTTGAAGATATATCAGTTATGGATAAATTAGCTATTGCCAGAAAATATAAAAAACCAGTTGATGGACATGCTCCAGGCTTAAAGGGAAAAGAGGCAATGAAATATGTAAATGCAGGTATAACTACTGACCATGAATGTTTTACTACAGATGAAGCTATTGATAAAATTAATAGTGGCATGAAAATTCAGATTAGGGAAGGAAGTGCTGCTAAAAACTTTTCAGCTTTAATTGACTTGCTTTCAACACATCCAGATCAAATAATGTTTTGTTCCGATGATAAACATCCGAACGACCTAATGGATGGACATATCAACAAACTAATTATAAGATCATTAAATCTAGGTTATGATTTTATTAGTATTTTAAGAGCGTGCACATATATTCCTATTAAACATTATAATCTTGAAGTTGGATTGTTGCAAAATGGAGACTTTGCTGATTTTATAATAATTGATAATCCAGAGAAATTTAATATTCTGGCTACATTTATCAATGGAGAAAAAGTTGCAGAAAATGGAAAATCATTAATTAAATCTGTAAAAGAATTATCACCAAACACTTTTAATGCTGATAAAATTTCAATAAAAGACATCCTAGTTCCATATACAGGTAGCAAGATTAAGGTAATAAAAGCAATGGAAGGACAATTAATTACTGAAAAAATTATATTATTTCCAAAACATGATTCTCAACATATTTTGAGTGATATTGAAAATGATGTTTTAAAAATAGCTGTAATGAATCGCTATCAGAAATCTAAACCTGCAGTTGCATTTATCAAGGGATTTAAATTAAAAGAAGGAGCCTTAGCATCAACTGTAGCTCACGACAGCCATAATATTATTGCAGTAGGAACTAATGATGAAGATTTGGTAACAGCTATAAATTTATTGATTGAATCAAAAGGAGGAATATCTATTGTAAACAAATCAGAGAAATATCATCTTCCGTTGACAGTTGCCGGCTTAATGTCAAATGAAGATGGATTTAAGGTTGCTCAAAAATATGATTTTATGGATAAAAAAGCTAAAGAATTGGGGTCAGATTTGCAAGCTCCATTTATGACATTATCTTTTATGGCTTTGCTTGTTATTCCAGAATTAAAACTAAGTGATAAAGGATTATTTGATGGCAATACATTTAATTTCACAGCTTTAGAACAAATTTAAATATTCTACATATATATATTATTTGCATTTGTTACTATTTTTATATCTTTGCAAAAAATCAAATATGTCGGAAATTGATATTGAACAATTAGAAATTGTTGCAGCAAGACTTAAATCCATAGCTCATCCAATAAGAATAGCTGTAATCAGTCTCTTACAGGAAAAAGGAAAACTTTGCGTAACAGATATTCACAATATACTTGAAATAGGTCAAGCAGTAGCCTCACATCATTTGTACATTTTAAAAACAAATGGAATTCTTTCCTGCAAACGAGAAGGAAAACAAATGCAATATACCCTGAAATCAAATAACTTAAATAAAATATTGGAATGTATAAATAAATGTTCCTCAGATTTATAAAACTTATAAATTTGCTTTGATTTCTAACAGAAATTCTTTAACTTTCTGCAAAGACTTTACAAGCTCATGATTATCAATAACCTCTGTTTTGTTTGCATTTAATTTATCTTTGGCTCCTTGTAAAGTAAAACCTCTCTCCTTAACTAAATGATAGATAATGTGAAAATTATCAATATCTTGTTTGGTAAACAACCTATTTCCTTTTTTATTCTTTAAAGGTTTGATAATTTCAAATTCCTTTTCCCAAAATCTTATTAAAGATGCATTAACTTTAAACAATTCAGCTACTTCTCCTATAGAATAATAAATTTTTTCTACCATTTTCAATAATATTAACTAATTCGATAATCAAAATTTAATATAATTAATAAATAAATGTGTAAAACAATATTATTTCTGATAATTACCAATGAAAAGCGTCTTTATGAAACCAATTATCGTGTAATCTTAATACTTGCTCAATAATATCTCTTACGCAACCATCTCCCCCTTTTGCATCTGAAATATAATCTGCAACTGATTTAATTTCAGTTGCCGCATCTGAAGGACAAGTAGCAACTCCCACACTCATCATTACCTCATAATCAGGAATATCATCCCCCATATATAAAACCTGTGATTTGTCTATATTATTATCTGTCAAATACTTATTATATACATCAATTTTCCTTTCAACTCCAAGAAAAACATCATTTATACCTAAGCTGTTCATTCTTTGCGACATAGAATCTGACTTTCCTCCAGAAATAATACAAAGTTTATACCCTTTTTTAACAGCGTATTGCATGGCATAACCGTCCTTAACATTTGAAGATCTTAATTGTTCTGATTCGTTAATTACCAACACTTTACCATCGGTAAGAACGCCATCATAATCAAAAATAAAAGTAGTAATTGCGCTTAGTTTTTCTTTATAATTCGACATATAATTTATTTTTTAGTTTCATGAAAATGATTAATAATATTGTTGCTCAAAAGTTTATATATAGTATAATAATCCGGTTTAGATTTTAACCACTCAAGATGTTTTTTAATTATCGCTTTATCATTACGTCGTGAAGGCCCGGTAATAGCTTCTTCGGGTTTATGATTTTTTAATTTTGCTGCAGTTCTTTCAATTAAAGGAAGGAGTAAATTAAAATCCAGGCTTTGTTCATTTAATATTTCACTAGCTACTAAATACATATAACTACTAAAATTACATGCAAATACTGCTGAAATATGTAATGTTTTTCTTTGTTCAGAACTAATTAAATGTACAGTCCCTGAAATCCTATTTGCTAAATTTATAAGCAACAATTCAACCCTTTTTGAATTTGACTCTATACAAATTGGAATATTCAAAAAATTAATGATTTCAGATTTTGAAAATGTTTGAATTGGATAAAAAACACCAAAATCATCAGAAATTGAATTTAATATATTCATTTCTAATGTTCCAGACGTATGAACAACTAATTTATTTTTTAAACTTAAACTTAAGGAAATGTCAATTAAAGCAGTATCTGTAACTGAAATTATATATAAATCGGCATTTTGATTTATATCTGACAAATTGTTAGTATAATCTGTGTTAAGTTTATCACCAAGTATTCTGGCAGAATCAACAGTACGACTTACTATCTGGATAATTTCAATACCAATACTATCTATTGCCAAAGCAAGATTAGTAGCAAGATTACCTGCACCTACAAAAACTACTTTTGATATATTTTCCAATTTATAATGTTAAAATACAAAATTAAACATTTTAATTTATCAACAATAAAAAACTCGTTATTATTTCTAACAACGAGTTTCCCAAACAATTGATATTCTAGTTATTTACTTATTATATCAACTTTTAGACATAACTCTTTTAATTGATCATTACTTATAGCTGAAGGAGAATCACTCATAATATCTCTTCCTGAATTATTTTTTGGAAAAGCAATAAAATCACGAATACTTTCCGAACCTCCAAATAACGAGCACAACCTATCGAATCCAAAAGCAATACCTCCATGAGGTGGCGCACCGAATTCAAAAGCATTCATTAAAAAACCAAATTGATTTTGAGCTTCTTCATCACTAAATCCCAATAAAGAAAACATTCTCTTTTGTAAATCTTTATTAAAAATACGAATAGACCCACCTCCTACTTCTACTCCATTAATAACCAAATCATAAGCATTAGCTCTAACATCAATTGGATTATTGTCAATTAATGGAATATCTTCTGGCTTAGGAGAAGTAAATGGATGATGTTTTGCATAAAACCTTTTGGAATCTTCATCCCATTCCAACAAAGGAAAATCTACAACCCATAATGGAGCATAAACTTCAGGTAGACGTAATCCTAAACGACTTCCCATTTCAAGTCTTAATTCGTTTAGTGCTTTTTGAGTTTTTTCCTCTTTACCTGCTAAAATCAATATTAAATCGCCAGGTTGAGCTTTCATTCTTTCCGACCAGATTTTTAAATCATCCGGAGAAAAGAACTTATCAACTGATGATTTTATAGTTCCATCTGTATTATATCTTGCATATATTAATCCTGTAGCACCAATCTGAGGTTTTTTCACAAAATCAGTTAACTCATCTAATTGCTTGCGAGAATATTCACTACAATTGCTTGCATTTATTCCAATTACCAGTTCTGCTTCATCAAAGACCTTAAATCCTTTATTATGAACTAAATCTGTTAAATCTACAAATTTCATATCAAAACGAATATCCGGCTTATCAGAACCATAATATTTCATTGCATCAGCATAAGATATTCTTGGAAAATCTTCCAATTCCATTCCTTTGATATTTTTAAAAAGGTGTTTTGTTAAGCCTTCAAAAGTATTTAGAATATCTTCCTGAGTTACAAATGACATTTCACAATCGATTTGGGTAAATTCAGGCTGACGATCTGCACGTAAATCTTCATCGCGAAAGCATCTGACAATCTGAAAATATCGATCATAACCAGCTACCATCAACAATTGTTTATATTGCTGAGGAGATTGTGGCAAAGCGTAAAATTCGCCGGAATTCATACGTGAAGGCACAACAAAATCGCGAGCACCTTCGGGTGTAGAACGTATAAGATAAGGTGTTTCTACTTCAATAAATTTTAAATCATTCAGATAATTACGGGTTTCCATCGAAAGTTGATGACGCAATTCCAGATTTCTACGAACTGGATTTCTACGTAAATCAAGGTAACGATATTTCATTCGCAATTCATCACCACCATCCGTATTGTCTTCAATTGTAAATGGTGGAATTTTAGCCTGATTGAGAATTTCAATATGATTAACTGTTATTTCAATTTCACCTGTTTGCATTTTAAGGTTTTTATTACTTCTTTCTGAAACAATTCCTGTAATTGAAACAACAAATTCTCTGCCCAATTTGCGGGCTTGTTCGCATAGTATTGAATTGGTTTCCATATTAAAAACCAATTGAGTTAAACCATAACGGTCACGGAGGTCAACAAAAGTCATGCCTCCCAAATCTCTTGAACGCTGCACCCAACCACTTAATGTAACTTCCTGATTTATATTGGACAAATTTAATTCTCCGCAAGTATGTGTTCTAAGCATCTGTTTAATATTTAAGAAAGTGCGAAATTACAAAAAATCACCGATTTATAAAATCTGACAATAAAAACTGCTTTAAATAAAAATATTTATAGTTACATATAAGCATCTTTTTTGAGTCAACAAGATAATAATAAAAATGATTATTCTTGATATTGATGATATTAACATAAAATATTACTAATCTTAAAAGTAATTTTCAGAAGCCTCATTTATTTATTAATAATAAAGAAACTTATAACATATAGAAAAACAAAACGCACATAACACATAATTATCAATAATATAACTATGTATTACAGTTGTTTTTCTCTATAGAATTAAATACTTAAGAAAAAAAATAAAAATCTATGAGGAAAAAATATTATTTTTGGCATATTATTTGTTTAAAAATTTATTTATCTAACAAAAAAATATTAAAAAATGAACAAGATTTTCAAATTATTTGCAATAGCAATTTTCTTAGTACTAAATGCTTGTACTCCAACAAGAGAAGTAAAACGAGTATCACCAGACCAACAATTTGATTTAAGCGGAAGGTGGAATGACAGTGATGCCAAAATGACAGCAGAATCTATGATAACTCAGGTATTGGGTGAAGCTTGGTTGCCCGAATATCAAAAAGAGAATGAAGGTAAACGACCTATATTAATTGTTGGAATAGTTTCAAATAAAACCAGCGAACACATAAGTTCCGAAACTTTTATTAAAGATTTGGAAAGAGCTTTTCTAACAGACAGAAGAGTTCGATTGGTTCAGGCTGGAGATAAGAGAGAGCAACTTCGTGGTGAAAGAGCTGATCAACAAGATTATGCTTCACCAGAAACTACAAAAAAATGGGGTAAGGAATTAGGAGCTGACTTTATATTACAAGGAAGCATTAATTCTACTGTTGACTCCTTCAATAAAGACAAAGTTGTGAATTATAAAATCAATTTGGAACTTACCAATTTGGAAACCAATGAAATTGTTTGGATTGGTGATAAAGAAATCAAGAAAGTTATTTCAAACTAATTGTTTTGGCAGAGGTACATTTATTAATATACCTCTGCCTTTTTATTTCATTCACTTCAATTTCATTAGCAAATGAATCGTATATTAATTTTAACACTTGCTATTTCAAGTCTATTATTATCATCTTGTGCAACTTATTATCAAAGAAACATTAAATTTCAGGCTCAGGTATCTGAAGGAGATTTTACTAAAGCAAAAGATTATCTGGAAAAAGATAAAAGCAAAAAAGGGAAAAACCGAATTTTATATCTTTTTAATAAAGGCTGGGTTGAATGGATGATGAATCAGAACAACGAAAGTAATATTTCTCTTGATGAGGCAGATAAAATGGCAGAAGATTATCAGAAAAATTATGGGATTGAAGCTTTGGCATTAATTTCAAACCCAGGCATTAAACCATATAAGGCAGAGGATTTTGAAATTGTGATGATAAACTATTTTAAAGCTCTTAACTATTTAAATATTGGGAAATATAAAGAAGCATTGGTTGAAGTAAGACGAATAAATGAAAAGTTGAATCAATTAAATGACAAATATCCAGACCACAAAAACCGTTATCAAAATGATGCTTTTGCTAATATTGTAATGGGGTTAATTTATGATGCGAACAAGGAATACAACGATGCATTTATTGCCTATAGAAACGCTATTGAAATATATGAAAACTCTTATTTAAAAAATTTCAATCTTCCTATTCCCGAACAGCTAAAATACGATTTGCTTAGAGCTGCATACAGAATTGGATTCAATGAAGAATTAAGATTTTACGAACAAAAATTCAATATAAAATACCAAGCCAAACCAAATGAAGGAGGAGAGCTGGTGTTTTTTTGGCACAATGGTTTAGGTCCGATAAAGTCTGAATGGAGTATAAATTTTGCTAAAACTTCAAGTAAAGATGGATTTGTAACTTTTGCAAACGAACAATACGGTATGTCATTTCCTATATATATTGGTGATAAATCAGAAAATGAAAAATCGGGATTCTCAAAATTAAGTTTTCTTCGTATTGCGTTTCCTAAATATATTGAGCGAAAGCCAATATTTACAAATGCAGAAGTAATTAGTAATGGGAAAAATTACCAGCTTCAGATTGCTCAGGACATTAATGGAATTGCATTTAAAACATTAAATGACAGAATGCTTCGGGAAATGGGAACAGCTATATTACGAATGGCAACAAAAAAGGCATTAGAAGCAGCTGCCCGAAAAGAAAATGATGATTTAGGTTCGGCCATTAGCATTGTAAACGCACTTACTGAAAAAGCTGATACTCGCAATTGGCAAACCTTACCATATCAAATTGCTTATACAAGAGTTCCTCTTCCAGAAGGCGAAAATACAATTGATTTTAAAATGACCTCGCCAAGCGTAACTGCTAAAAACCAAACTTTAAAGTTTACTATTAGTAAAGGAAAAACCACATTTTTCACTTTTTCAAGCTTAGATTCATTTGCACCGGCTGATAATTAGTTGATAACTCAATCTTTTCTTTTATTATTTTGTTAAAAAATTAAAGCTTAGGTAAAAACATCATAAAAAATATGATATTTTTGTTATTTTTACTAACTTTGCAAAAATTTCTATATTCTAATTCAAAGAAAAGATGAGTAAAGGCAGGATTTTATTTGTTACCCAAGAGATTACGCCATATATGAAAGAAAGTCACATGGCAAATATCGGGCGATATCTCCCACAAGGAATTCAAGAAAAAGGCAAAGAAATCAGAACTTTTATGCCACGTTTTGGAAGCATAAACGAAAGACGCAATCAACTTCATGAAGTAATCCGCTTATCAGGGATGAATTTGATTATCAGCGATCACGATCATCCACTTATCATTAAAGTAGCTTCAATACAATCTGCCCGTATGCAAATTTATTTTATTGATAATGAAGATTATTTTCAACGAAAAGCTGTATTTACAGATAAAAACAACAAATTTTTTGAAGATAACGACGAAAGAGCTATCTTTTTCTCAAGAGGTGTTATAGAAACAGTTAAGAAATTAAGCTGGCAACCCGAAATCATTCATTGCCATGGTTGGATGACAAGTCTTGTTCCATTAAAAAAAAAAAAAGCATTTAAGGACAATCCATTATTTGCCGATACAAAAATTGTAATGTCGCTTTATGATGATGATTTTAAAGAAATTTTACACAAGGATTTCGGATCAAAAATAAAATTACCAGGAATTACCTCAAAAGATGTTAAACAATATAAAACACCAACTTTCGTTAACGTAATGAAAGCTGCAATAGATTTTTCTGATGGAGTTATTGTTGGTAGTGAAATTATCAATGAAGAATTGGTTTCGTATGCCAAAAATTCCAACAAACCTTTTTTGTCATACCAAAATAAGGAAAAATATGTTAACGCTTATGCTGATTTCTATGATAAGGTAATGTTATCAGAGACTACAGCATAATAATTAATAATAAAAACTAATATAACCTTTACAATTGAAAACAATTCTTTTACATCCAACCCGTTTATTATTCCTATTGGGATTTGTGATTTTCTTATCTTCATGCGAAGAAGAACCTGATTTAATTGGCATGAATTTACAACCAAAAAGCGAGAAATTAGGATTAGCAATTGATACAACTTTGTCAATTAATGCTTACTCTCAAATTGATGATTCATTAAGAACAGATAATTACCCATTATGCTTATTTGGAACTTATAATGATCCTATTTTTGGAACTACATCCGCAAGCATATTAACACAACTTCGATTATCAAATAATAATGTTTCATTCGGAAACAATCCAACACTCGATTCATTGGTTTTATTTCTCCCTTATTCAGGAAGTTATATGTTTAAAAACTCTTATGAAAAACAATATCCTTTAAATTTAAAAATTTATGAGGTAAATCAAAAAATGTCATTAGATAGTTTATATTATTCAAATAATTTATTACCATACATAAATACTGAATTAGCAAGTATAAACTTTATTCCAAACCCCAAAGACAGTGTTGTTTATAATGGTATTAAATTCCCACCAATGTTGGTTGTAAAATTTACTAATGATATTCTTGGAAAAAAAATATTAAATGCATTGACAGCAAATCTGGCTGATAATGTTGCTTTTACTGATTTTTTTAAGGGATTGTACATTAAATCAATGCCATTAAATACTACTCAACAAAACAAAGGATCTATACTCTATTTTAATCTATTATCTTCGTCATTGGCAAATATGACTATATACTATAAAAACA